>CATKXE010000009.1 GCA_949840465.1 uncultured Lachnospiraceae bacterium
AGCCCCGCCAGCCCCAGGATCTCCCCTTCCCTTACTGTAAAGGAAATATCCTCGAAGATCCCTTTGCGGCACAAATTTCTGGCTTCAAATACGACGTTTCCCGGCTGGATCTCCATCTTGGGATAAATATTCTTAATCTCCCGCCCAACCATCATGGAAATCAATGATTCTGACGTCACGCTTTCGACCTCTACCGTATCAATATGTTTTCCGTCCCGCAATACGGTCACCCTGTCGGCAAGCTCAAAGATTTCTTCCATACGATGCGAAATATAGATGATCGCAGTACCTTGCGCCTTCAGTTTTTCAATCGTGCGGAACAACCCCCTTGTTTCATCATTTGATAACGAGGAAGTGGGCTCGTCCATTACGATCAGTTTAGAATCCATTGATACCGCCTTGATGATCTCTATGACCTGCATCTGTGCGATACTCATTTCGGAAAGCCTGGTTTTCGGATTGATATCAAATTCAAATTCATCAATAATTTCCTGGGCTTTCCTGATCTGCTCCCTGTGGTCAATCATCCCTGCCCGCATAGGTTCACGTCCCAAAAATATATTCTGGGCTGCCGTTAAATTCGTAAGCGCGTTGATCTCCTGATAGATCATCGAGATCCCTGCATGCAGCGCTTCCGCAGGCTTTGAAAAGTTGGCGGGCCTGCCATCAAACCATATTTCCCCCGATGTCGCCTGATACTGGCCCATGATAATCTTCATCAACGTGGATTTTCCCGCGCCGTTTTCTCCGGCCAGCGCATGGACCTCGCCCGGCATGATCGAAAATGAAATATCGTCCAGTGCCTTTACACCGGGAAACACTTTCGAAATATGTTTTATTTCCAGCAATGGGGTTCTGTTATCCATATTCAATATCACCCTTTTCTTTTTTAGCGCCCGATCTGTTTCACATGATCCGACAGTTCCAAAAAGCTTCGGAACTTTTGATCCTGCGCTTTTCTATATACTTCATCAGCCTGATAGCAATCTTTAAAGCAGACAAATTGCCCTGCTGCCTGTTCCGGTGAGCCATACCAGCCGAGAGCGGCTGCGCTCAATGCCGCAAGCCCCGTCGCCACTGCCTCATTTTTCTCTATCGTATGGACCGGGATGCCCCAGATATCCGCCTTGATCTGGGACCAGCATCTGGAATAGGAGCCTCCGCCTATCGTACATGCCGTATGAAACTCCATTCCACATTGACGCATGATTTCAAGGTTTTTTTTCAGTTCAAAGCAAAGGCCTTCCATACAGGCTTTATAGATCTCTTCTTTCGTTGTGGAAAGACGGAGTCCATATACGGCGCCGCAGGCCCCGGAATCATAGTCCGGAGTCCCCGTTCCGCTAAAATACGGCAATAATAGTAGTTTCCCTGGTTTTCGGTCAATATGTGCATTCATATAATCATATGGACCGGCATAGGGTTTAAAAAACGCTTTATCATCGGGAAGAAAGGTCCGCCGGAACCATTTTAAAAGGGATCCTCCCGTAACGCTGACTCCCATAATCACATACTTCCCCTGTACAACATGCGGCTCAACAGAATATCCATTTTCCATTAACCGCCGCGCAATGCCAAGCTCTTCCACCACTGTCGTGATACACTCAATAGTTCCCCCGGCATTGACAATCTGCCCCGGCGCAAAACACGCTGCCCCCAGTGTCCCGCAAGGCTGGTCATGGCCTCCAATCACCACCTTTGCCCCTTGATCTATATGAAGTTCCCGTGCCATTTCCTCCGATACTTCCCCGGCCAATGTCCCTGCCAGAACCGCCTTTGGCAGGACGTCAGGATCCAATCCTGTAAGTGCGGTAATTTCCCTGCTCCAGCATAGGTCATGGATATCAAACATCATACTGCGGGCAGCCAGGGAATAATCCGTCATATGGGCTTTACAAAGCCGAAAAACGATAAAATCCGCAAAAAAAGTAATTTTTTTAATTTTTGCATATACCTCCGGCTGATGTTTCCGAATCCAAAGCAATTTCCAAAGCGTATGGAGATGGCTTACCGGCTGTCCTGTCGTGTTCGAAATCGCCTCCCTCATTTTGGGATCCGCAATCTCGCCCATCTCTTCGGCTCCCCGGCTGTCATTGTACAAAATGCTGTTTCCAAGTACGTTTCCTTCGCTGTCCAGTAAAACCGCCGCCTCGCCCAAAGAGGATACGCTGACCGCGGACACCCGGATATCCGCGCCGCATACTTTTCTGACGGATTCGGAAACCTTCTCCCATACAATCTCTGCGTCCAATTCACTTTTTCCATGTTCGTCAATATAGGTAGGATATTCGTTATATGCTTTTGCCACCTCTGCCCCTTTAAAATCAAAGGCAATGACTTTACAGCCTGTCGTACCCACATCGATTGAAAGAACCGTCTCTGTCATGGCTAATTCCCCATCAGATAGGTCTCGATCTCTTCTTTGGACGGTCCCATTGCATCGACGCCTATACCGATATATTTTGCCGCCTCATACAACGCCGCCGATATCCTTCCGTAAACCACTGCCGCATGATGACAGTATATTCCATTGGCAATGGTGTATTCAATTTTGGGCCAGTTTTCAAATTCCGCATACAGATAGGTGCCCCGCGTATATGGCCCCTCAATCGTCTTTCCTTCCGCGGTCAGGATGCTGTAATTCCCCGTCCCCCCATCAAAACGAACCAATGTAATATCGCCGTCACGCATGAGGAACTCACCGCACCCCGGGCATCCGTCATTAAAATTATAATGATCCGGACTCAGGCTGGCCGGCGCCCCTTCTTTCTTTTCTGCCATCGGGAATGGCCCGCAATGCCATATTAATTCTGCATTGTCATTTTCAGGATGGCGGATCGTGATATCCGGGAATAAGGCGCTGCTCTCTCCTAACGTAGCCGCTGCCGCCATGACCGCGGATATGGCGCCGTGGATATCTGTTTCGCAGGTGACCGGAATCCCTTCGCTGGAGACCATGCCCATAGCAGCACACGGACTGATTCCCAGACGGGCCTCCACCTCATGCCAGCAATGCATCGCTACGGCAGCGCACCCCTCGCGGACAGCAAAATTTTTGACCGCATGTTTCAAAGCAATCATTTTAAGAAGCTTTTCATGTTCGATCCCGTCGCATGATACCAGTTCCTGATAATCTGCAAGCTCTTTCTCTAACGATCCCCGTTCGCTTTCGAGCATGTTCAGTACCTCGTCCGTAATATTAATCAGAGAACATGGGATAATCTGAATTCCAAAACGTTCCAAAAGCTCTGTCTCGTTCACCATGATGCTCATAAATGTTTTCGGCCTCGTATCTATCTGGCCGATTCGCAGGCCGCGGAATTTTTTTACTACATTGGCGGCGCGGATGAAATTTTCAAATCCATTACGGAAGGTGCCGCTTTCGAGAGTACTGCTTACAATATAGGTAAATGGTATATTAAATCTTTTGAGGCATTTGCTGGTGGCCAAAGCCCCGCACTGCGAATCCCTCTTTCTCCATCCGTCTTCCCGGGGGTAGTCGTCGCGGGGACCCCACAGCAGAAGCGGTTTATTTAACTCTTTTACGATCCTGCAGACTGACATCTCCGCGCCAAAAGCGCAGACTACGTTAAAAACAGCATCTACTTCCTGTTCACGGAAATACTTCGTTACGCGTTCCACATCTTCTTCATGATAATAGATTTTGTCCTCATTAAGCCAGTCAATGTCTACCAGATCCACCAGCTCACTGTTTTGGAGCTTTTCCCGGACTTGTCCGGCAATACGCTTCGCATCCTCAAAGTCAAATACTTCTCCAAATGTAGGCAGATACCCTAATCTGATTTTTTCCTTCATATAAACTCTCCTTTATATGTCATTTCATTTCTGTCCTTCTCATGCCATACCTGCTTATAGAAAACGTTTTCATTTTTGCCTAAAAAATATATCCTTATAGAAAACGTTTTCATTTTTGCCTAAAATAATAAATCCCCTTTCCAATCATCATTTTCTCTACTTTTACTTGCCTGCCTATGTCCGCCTGCTTCTACAGGCTCAATTCATTTTCTTTGCTGTCCAGATAGCATTGAAAATTAGAACGAAGGACAATATGAGGCGTAACCTTCATATCTCTGCGCGTCCTTTTCCTCCTGCTGACCAGATCATACAATAATTTCACCGCAAGCCTTCCCTGCATAATCGTATTTTGGAAAATTGCTGCCGAAACGATACCGCTGTCCACATAAGCCCCCAGAGACGGCTGGATATCCGTAATCACGAGTTTCATCTGCCGCTCGAATCCGAACTCTGCAATGCATTTACAGACCTGCTCCGAATTCACGGTCCCGACATAAATCCCGTTTATCCGGGGATGCTTTTCCAGGATTTCCTTTGTAATCTTATATGCGTTTTCCGGAAGATCCTGGGTTTCATAGATCGAGACTTTTCTTTTATTATTCCCATGAAACTCCTCTATAAAACCGCAGACTTTTTCTACATGGTCCGGAATCCCCTGACTTCCGATCAATATGCCTACTTCCGCATCATTACTGACAATCTCCCTCATATATTCTCCCGCAAGCCTTCCTGCAAGATAGGAATCTACGCGGACACACACGCTGGACTGATCATCAAAGATTGCATTGCCCACTTCTGCAAAAGGGATTTTTTTATTATGTAGCAATTCAGACACCCGGCTATAATCATTCGCAACTCCGGTACAGATAATCACCGCATTGACTCCGGAATCTATCATCTCTAAAAAAACCTGCAGCAATTCCTCATTTGATAACCCTTCTTCACATTCTACTGTGATACTGGTAACGTTAAAATCAATCAATCTCTCCAGCTCACGCATAATGCCGCAATGGATCTGCCCATAAAACTGAGACCATTCCTGGGGCTTGACCACACCGATTACAATCTTTTTACGCGATAGGCTCTGTGCAACCGAATTGATTTTATATCCCATATTGATTGCCGTCTCACGGATGTATTCCTGAGTATTATCTTTGACTCCGCCCCTTTTTGAAAGCGCCCTGCTTACTGTTGCAATAGAGAATCCAGTCTCGCTTGCTATGTCTTTAATCGTTACTCTCTGCATTCGCTTCTCCATTTTCCCTGTAATGTCCTGCCATAGTAAAATGTATTTGTAATCATAGGATATTTTGGAATCACACTGCCCTGCATCCATTTTCTCCTGCATTAATATAAGAAAGAGCCTGATAGGCGCGCAGATACTTTTTATACTTTTCGTCATAATACCTGCTTTTGTCCGGCCTTGGGTAAAATATTTCTCTCTCTTTCTCTTTTCTCTCCTGTTCTTTTCGGAACGATCCCGTGTCCCCCGCCCCTTTCGCTGCCAGCATCGCCGCACCGTATACAGCGCCTGTCGTTCCTTTCAGCCGCACGATCGCCGCATGCAGTACATCGGCCATCATCTGCATCCAGAACGTGTTCTTTGCACCACCTCCGACCACTCCAATCTGAAGCCCTTCCGGCCGTCTGCCTCCCATTTTTTCATACAGTTCACGAAACGCAAAGCAAATCCCTTCCAAAACCGCAATCGACATATCTGCACGGGTCGTATCCATCCCGATGCCCACAAAAGCCCCTCGAAGCGCGGCGTCGCCGTACAAAGTCTTTTCACCGTTCAAATGCGGATAAAAGAGCAATTCATTTTCGTGCATCCGCTCTTTTGCCCTATCCGGGCTTTCAACAGACTTCGCATCTAAGATCTTTTTTTCCCACCATTCTACGGAACTCCCGGAGGACTGGACCGCCCCCTGTACGAGCCATTTGAATCGGCGCCCATCCTCTGAAAATAAAATATTCTTTCCTTTTCGCAAAATGTCCGGTTCCTCTTGCTCCAATATCAAAACGCCGGATGTTCCCAACGATATCACCGGTTTCCCTCCCCAAAAAGGGCTTGCCGCAAATGCTGCCGCTGCATTATCGCCGGTTCCTCTTACTACCAGAGTTTCACTGGAAAGCCCTGTCTCCTCTGCAATTTCCGGAATCAGGTTTCCGGCGGCACATGCGCTTCCCATAATTGCCGGGAAGATTTGGGGAGACAATCCCAATATACGCCGCATGTCCTCAGACCATATCCTTTGTTTCAGGTCAAACAGTGACGAGGTGGATGCTTCGCAGTAGTCTGTACCATATTCACCTGTCAAACGAAATACCAGATAATCCGGCCCGATCAAAAAATGCTCCATACATTGAAACTGCTCTGCCTCATGCCGGCGCAGCCAGTAAAGATTCGCCGCCGGGCTGCCTGTAGAGATGATATCAGAAATACAGGCAATCTGCCTGTTCTCCGCAATCTTTTCCTTCAGCATCCAAACTTCTTTACTCGTCCTGGTATCATTCCAGAGAATGGCCGGCCGGATAATCTTTCCATCTTTATCCAAAAAAACGGTGCTATGCATCTGTCCGGTAATCCCGATGGCCCGTATCGATTTCTTATCTGTCCCTTTCAAAAGGACGCGCAGGCCTGTCATTGTCTTCTCGAACCACAACCTGGGGTCTGCCTCTCTCCATCCCTTTTGCGGGCAACTGACCGCATAGCGTTCCTCATGCTGCCTGAGGATCCTTCCTCCACTGTCCATAATCAGCAGCTTTACCGACGAAGTACCCATATCAATGCCCACATAATCCTGCATTTGTATACCTCTATTCCCAAATAATCTTTCATCTTATCCCACTATGCTGATACCTGGCAATTTACCATTTTTACTAATTCCGCTGTTTTTGCCCGGACATTTTCCACAGCCTGCAGACTTAACGAGATCACATCATGTGCATTGTGATCCTTCTCATATGCCTCGCCAAAACTTCGGATCATTTCTTTACGCAGATCAGAGCCATAATTAATCTTTAATACACCGTATTGCCGAACCGCGCGGATCATCTCTGCCGGTATCCCCGAACCGCCGTGCAGGACAAGCGGAACCTCTGCTATTTCGGAAATCTGTTTTAACAGCGGCAGGTCTATGTCGGGCTGTATACTCAATCCGTGTACATTCCCCACAGAAACCGCCAGCAGGTCGCATCCCGAACGCCTGACAAACTCTTCAACAAGTTCCGGATCTGTCTTTGCATCGCTTTCGTGCAGGATGTCCTCCTCTTTTCCCCGAAGCGCTCCCAGTTCTGCTTCTACCGGAATCCCATAAAAATGGCAATATTCAACTGCCTTTCGTACCTCTGCAATATTCTCCTCATATGCAAGGTGGGAAGCATCGATCATCACGGATGTAAATCCCGCTTCCAAACAGGCTTTTACATGGTCAAAACTTTTCCCATGGTCTAAATGCAGCGCAACAGGTATATCATAAGAACGGACTGCATCTGCTGCAAGTTCAGCGATCATCTTCGGATTCGACAGCCGCAGATTGTTCGATGATATCTGAATATAACCAGGAAGCCCTGCGTCTGAGAGCCCCTGCGCAATCGCATAGGTCATCTCCATGTCTGTTGTATTAAACGCAGGAAGTATATACCCTTTTTGCTTTGCATACTGCATCAGGTCAAAGCCATTTACCAGTTTCATCTTTTCACCCCTTCCTTCATTAGTAAAGGGGATAAAATCATTCATTATTTTAGGCTGATTTTAATATATCATACCTTTGTCCTGATTGTCAATCCATTTTTGAAAACGTTTTCATTTTTACTTTTTACTCCATATATACCGCCGTCTGCGCCGGCCCGTCGAGCAACCTCCCCCGATAATCAAACCGGGAGCCGTGGCAGGGGCAGTCCCAGCTTTTCTCGTCCGGATTCCACACAAGCTGGCATCCCATATGGGGGCACTTCACTGTGACCGCGAAGATCTGCCCGTCCTCCGCTTTATAGATTCCTGCTTTTTCCCCGTGGTATTCCACCACCCCGCCGTGCCCCGGCTGAATCTGCCTTAACGTTTCTTTGGGAGGGACAAATTTTTGTTTCAGCAAATTGACTGCGGAATAGGCTCCTTCCGTAAGAAATGTCTTAGCTGACGCCGCCGCATGGAGCCGCCGCGGTGAAAATACTTCCGCGCTGGTGTTTTCACGCCCGCAGATCTGGTCTGTAAGCAGGACTGCCGCGGCCATGGAAGAGGTCATCCCCCATTTTCCAAATCCGGTCGCCACAAACCAGTCCTCTGTCTTTCTCCCAAACTGCCCGATATAGGGAATCCCGTCCAGAGTCATGCAGTCCTGGGCTGACCAGGGAATGACATTTTCATCTTTTTTCCAGCACGTTTGGGGCCAGAATTTTTCTGCCTGGCGGAGCAGATATTCGTACTGCCCTCCCATGGGGTTTTCCCCGGTCCTGTGGTTCCCTCCCCCCAGCAGCAGCATTTCCCCCGCGGGACGGAAGGATAATCCGTCGGGATCGATCCCCAGATACATTCCATGGATGGTCTGCGCGTTGTTTAATGCCAGCACATAGCTCCTCTCCTGATGCATCCGTAAGAAATAATATCCCGGCTGATTTACAAAGGGGTAATGGCAGGCAAATACGATTTTTTCTGCTTCCACCGTCCCCCGGCTGGTGGTCAGAAGATGCGGTTTGACCTGAAGGACCTTCGTCTTTTCATAAATCTGAAGATTTTCCGCCATGGCCTGCAAAAATTTCAGCGGATGGAAACAGGCCTGCCCATAGAAGTACAGCGCCTCTTCTACTGCAAAAGGAAGCTCCGTCTCCCGTTTCAGCTCTACCGGGAGCCCCAGTTCTTTTGCGGCATAGTACTCATCCCGCAGCGCCTTCCCGTTTTCCTTCGTATACAGGCAGGCCGGACACTCCTCCCATTCACAGTCTATGTGGTATTTTTCAATTAAAATCTTGTATCGCTCAATGGCTTCCTGATTGATCCTGGCATACTGCCCCGCCTGTTTTTTCCCTGCATATTTCATCAGCTTCTGATAGATCGGGCCATGCTGCGACGTTACTTTTGCGGTCGTATGCCCGGTCTGCCCGCTTCCGATCCGGTTTGCCTCCAGAACCACGCACTGACGTCCGCTCTGTTCCAGAAAATGCGCCGTTAAAATTCCTGCCAGCCCTCCGCCGATCACCGCCACATCCGTGCTGAGATTTCCCGGAAGCTCCGGCCTCGCCGGGATCACCGTGGACTGCTGCCAGACAGATTCTCTTTTCATGCTGTTCCACCTCTCCTGTGCGCCCGGCATCTGCCGGTCTGATTCAGGACTGCCAGCATTCACGCCTTGCGGCAATCGCCAAAGGGATCTACAGGCATGTACATCTAATGCCTTCCTTCGCGTGAATCCTTTCATCTGACAGTCTCTTTACATTATCATGCACGGATTTCGGGGAAATATGTCTCTTTTGAAAAAATCTCCTTTCAGGTTGTTTCTATTGTTTACATCCTGAATTTTATCGTAATGTGTCCACATACGAATTTTTTTTCGTTCCCTGATATTCAATATCATTAAAAACTGTTGGCTCATTATACACCTGATATACTAAACGACGCCCAATATTGATTCTTCTTGAATAATGTACTATAATCGGGAGGACATTTCAATCTAAGGAGACAAGCGCCATGAACTACACCTATGCAAGAGAAGTTTTTGAATCTTATTTAGACGGGAAGATTTTGCCGGACGAGACGCGCACGCCCCATAAAAATATGTCCTGCGGAACACACTCCGGGAATCCCCCGACAGACCCGGTCTGCAATCTGAAAGGCATCCCCCGCGGGATACCTTCTGGATATGACCGCAACGATGACAAAATCCGTCTGAAGATCGTCCATACCTATGGGGTCGTAGGGCAAGCCGCCGCCATCGCCCGGAGAATGCGGCTTTCGGATGAAGATATGGAACTTGCAAAGCTGATTGCCCTCCTGCATGACCTGGGCAGGTTTGAACAACTGCGGCGTTTTGACAGTTTTGAGCCTGACACCATGGATCATGCGGCCTATGGGGTACAGGTTCTTTTTGAGGAAAGGCTGATCCGGAGATTTGTGAAAGAAGAAACCTGGGATTCTATTATCCGCGCTGCCATTGCAAAACACAGCGATTATAGGCTGTCCGGTATTTCTGACCCAAGGACGCTGCTTCACGCAAAGCTGATCCGGGATGCGGATAAGCTGGACAACTGCCGGGTAAAGCTGGCCGATTCGATCCGGACCATACTCGGCGCTTCCGCACAGGAGATCGGAGAACAGGAGATTTCCCCTGCTATTTACGAGACCGTCTTCCGAAATGAGTGCATCCAGTCCGCAGACCGCATCACAAAAATGGATTATTGGGTATCCTATATCGCCTATTTTTTTGACATTAATTTCCGGGAAAGTATGGATATGATTATAGAAAATGATTATATCTCCAGAATCATCCGCCGGATTCCCTATTCCAATGGGAAAACGGCAGAACAGATGAAAAAAATTGAAGCATATGTGACGCAGTATGCCCGTAATATGGCCAACTCAAAGCCCCCGCAGCATTCCCCAAACTGACATGCGAACATGCTCCTTTGGCATATTGCTCCGTGAGAATAGAAATTACAGTCCCCCTCTTCATTCCCTGTCCGGGAACGGTTACCTGCTATCCACAATGATACCGTCCCCATTCAGAACAGGATTGAGAGTATCCGTTCCCCACAGAACATTGCAGCGGCCATCCCCATGCACAAAAACGGGCCAAATGCAATCGGGGATGTTCTCCGGGCTTTCTTCACTGCAAGCGCCCAAATTCCGTAACCTGCGCCAAGAACGATTGCGATCCCCAATGCAAGCAGGCTGTATCTCCATCCCAGAAATACTCCGCAGGCCGCCGTCAGCTTGATATCCCCTCCGCCAAAAGCTCCCGGCACGCACAATGTGACCGCCAGAAGCAAAAGGCTTGCAGAGCACATCCCCAACAGCCGCTCCCACAGTCCCATCTCCGGGAACAGGGGGATGGAAACCAGGCTTACCCCCAGAGCCGTCATGACAAGCTGATCCGGGATTGTCATTGTCTTCCGGTCTGTCCAGGCCACTACGGCCAGCACGCCCAAAAACAGACAGATAACCACAGCCCTGCCTGCTGTCTCCCACAGACCTGCAGGCAGGGCAAAGATTGAAAATACATATAATCTGAACAAAAGCTGCCTTCTCCTTTGCTTCGATGAATGGATTTGTTATTTCTTTTCCACAGCAAGCCACAGTTCCCAGTAATAATCCGGATCCTGCGTCTGTGCTGAGGGGTATGCTTCCAGTTCTATCCCACAGGGCTGATACTCGCTGTTCGGGAAAAATTCTTCAAAAATGTACTTATACACTTTCTGAAAGGCTTCCGGCATCGCGCCTTTGCAGGGGAATACCACATAAGTTGCTGCCGGGAGCGTCTCAACTTCCAGATCCGGCTCCGTTACCGCCTCCCCATTATAGTGGCATCCGATGCCATAGGAAAACTCTTTCTCCCCCGGCACATAATCCAGCGCTGCCCCAATAACAGAATCTTTAAAAATATTCTCCTTATGGATATACTTTACAATCCTCTCAATCGTGCCGTCTTTCGTACACTGCCCCCAGAATGCAGAAATCTCCTGCCCTGTAATCTCGCCGTCCTGTGGAAAAATCTTTTTCTTTACAATGACAGGGATCTCATCTCTTTTTTCGATTCTGTAATCCATTTTCTTACCTCCGCTAATCGTTAATTTTACGGAAAGACGTGAAAAGGATTTTATCGTAGCGCCGCGCTTTGCCTGTGACGGGGTCACTCCGTGAAATTTTGTAAATGCCCGCGAAAAGCTTTCCGGCGTGTCGTATCCATACTTCAAGGCAACCTCTATGACCTTTGCATTTCCTGCCGCAAGCTCGCTGCCGGCAAGGGACAGCCTCCGTTTCCTCACATAGTCACCGAGCGTGAAACCACAGATGACAGAGAACACCCTCTGAAAATGAAAACCGGAGGCATATGCGCGCTTTGCCGCTTCCCCATAATCCAAAGGCTCTGTAATGTGGTCTTCTACATAGTCCAGCGCCCGGCTGATTCCGGTAATCCAATCCATTCCATCGTCTCCTTCCGTATGAGGACAGTATAGCAGAGACTTATATTCGTTTCATGACTTTGTGTGCTGCGGTATGTCAGGAACTGCCAATGTCCTGAACAGTCCTTTCACTGTAGGATAGATCTGCCGGAATTTCTGATACCGTTCCTCATACTTTTCCACCAGCTCCGGCTCCGGCTCCACCGTATCTACCACTTTCACCAGCTTTGACGCCGCTTCCTCCACGCTGGCATATTCACCGCAGCCCACGGCCGCCAGAATGGCGCCGCCGTATCCCGGGCCTTCCTCGCTCTCGATGACATCCACTTTCAGGTTCATCACATTGGCGATGATCTTCTTCCAAAGAGGGCTCTTCGCACCGCCGCCGCATATTTTGGTGCGTTCCATGTGGATTCCCAGGCTCCTTGCCACCTCCAGGGAATCCCTCAGGCCGAATGCCACGCCTTCCAGCACGGCCTGTGTCATATCCTCCCTCGTGGTATCCATGGTCATTCCGATAAATGCGGCCCTTGCCTGCGGGTCATTATGGGGGGAGCGCTCTCCCATCAGATACGGCAGATAGAATACCTGATTCTCTCCCAGCCCGCGGATGTTCTCCTGCTCCTTCGCATACTCTGCGGTCTTTAAAATCTCATCCATCCACCACTTGTTGCAGGATGCCGCGCTCAGCATACAGCCCATGAGATGATAATATCCGTCCGCATGGTCAAAGGAATGGAGGGCATTGTTCGCATCCACACCAAAAGATTTGCTGGAAATAAAGATGGTGCCCGAAGTCCCCAGGGAAATATTGCACATCCCGTCTCCCACTGTTCCTGTTCCGACGGCTGCCGCCGCGTTGTCGCCTGCCCCGGCGATCACCCTGACCTGTCCGGGAAGCCCAATCTCCTTTGCAATCTCCTCCTTCACAGTCCCCACAGCCTGGAAGCTCTCAAACAGTTTCGGAAGCTGTGTTTCCGTAACGCCGCAGATATCCAGCATTTCTTTAGACCAGCGCCGGTTTTTTACATCCAGCAGGAGCATGCCCGAAGCGTCCGAATAATCGGTGCAGTGTACGCCGCTTAACCGATAGGCCAGGTAGTCCTTTGGAAGCATAATTTTTGCAATCCTTGCAAAATTTTCCGGCTCATGCTCCTTCATCCATAGAAGCTTCGGAGCCGTAAATCCTGCAAATGCAATATTTGCCGTGTATTCCGAAAGTTTTTCCTTTCCAATCGCCTGATTTAAATACTCCGTTTCCTTCCCTGTCCGTCCGTCATTCCACAAGATCGCCGGGCGGATGACCTGATCCTGATCGTCTAAGACCACAAGCCCGTGCATCTGGCCGCCAAAGCTGATGCCTGCGATCTGGCTTTTATCACAGTTCTCAATCAGCTCTTTGACGCCGCTTACCGACTGCTCATACCAGTCTTCCGGTTCCTGCTCCGACCAGCCCGGATGCGGGAAATACAGCGGGTACTCCCTGGATACAATGTTGTGGATCTTTCCTTTTTCATCCATCAGAAGAAGCTTCACCGCCGAGGTGCCAAGATCAACTCCTATATATAACATCTGTTTTTCCTCTCTTTCTTCATGACCACCGGTAATTTAAAGCGTGCCTGAACCATGTTCAAACACGCCCTGAATCATAAAAAATACATATCTTTCCCCTCTCCCAGGGGCATCCCGTAACACGGAACCCTGTGGGATAAGCGGATTCCGTCCGCTAAGGCATCCCTCCCAAAGCCCTGCTCTTATTTCCAGGGATTCTCTGTCGGATAACGTACGCCCGCCGGCTGGTTGTAGCCAATCTCTTCTACCGGAACACCGATATACTTAAACACTTCAAATAATGCCTTACCGTGATTTCCGAATGCCACGGCGCCGTGATGCGGATAATTGCCTTCAATCAATACATGACGGTAGAACCTTCCCATCTCCGGAATTGCAAATACGCCGATGGAGCCGAAGGAGCGGCTTGCAACCGGAAGCACCTCGCCCTGTGCGATGTACGCGCGAAGCTTGCAGTCCGCAGTACTCTGCAGGCGGTAGAACGTGATATCTCCGGGCTTAATGTCCCCTTCCAGCGTTCCCTGTGTCACTTCCTCCGGCAAGGATCTTGCCATAATGAGCTGATATCGCATTTCACAGAAGGACAATTTGCTGGAAGCCGTATTGCCGCAGTGGAATCCCATAAATGTATCCTTGTGGGAGTAAGAATATTTTCCTTCGATGTCCTTTTTATACATATCCGCCGGTACATTATTGTTGATATCCAGCAATGTCACCGCGTCCTGGCTGACTACGGTTCCGATAAATTCACTCAGCGCGCCGTAAATATCGACCTCGCAGGATACCGGGATTCCCTGCGCAGCCAGACGGCTGTTCACATAGCAGGGTACAAATCCAAACTGGGTCTGGAATGCAGGCCAGCATTTTCCCGCGATCGTGACATATTTGCGGTAGCCCCTGTGTTCCTCGATCCAGTCTTTTAACGTGATTTCATACTGTGCAAGCTTTGCCAGAATTTCCGGTTTCTTATTCCCTTCGCCCAGTTCTTCTTCCATCTCTCTGACAACTTCCGGAATCCTCTCGTCCCCCGCATGCTTATTGAATGCTTCAAATAAATCCAGTTCCGAGTTTTCCTCAATCTCCACGCCCAGATTGTAAAGCTGCTGAATCGGTGCGTTACATGCCAGGAAATTCAGCGGACGCGGGCCGAAGCTGATAATCTTCAGGTCATTCAAACCAATGACAGCCCTTGCAATCGGACGGAACTGCGCGATCATATCCGCACATTCCTCTGCCGTGCCGATGGGATATTCCGGGATATATGCTTTCACATTGCGCAGCTTTAAATTATAGCTGGCATTGAGCATTCCGCAGTAGGCGTCCCCTCTGCCCTGAATCAGGTTGCTCCCTGTCTCCTCCGCAGCGGCGACGAACATCTTCGGGCCGTCAAAATGCTTTGCAAGCAAAGTCTCTGAGATTTCCGGGCCAAAGTTCCCAAGATAAACGACCAATGCGTTGCATCCGGCCTTCCTGATGTCTTCTAACGCCTGTACCATATGGATCTCGCTCTCTACGATACAGATGGGACATTCGTAAATATCCTCTTCCCCATATTTTTCTTTGTAAGCTTTCATCAATGCTTCCCTTCTGGTTACGGACAGGCTCTCCGGAAAACAATCTCTGCTCACTGCAACAACTCCGATTTTCAATTCTGGCATATTCTTCATAATAATCTGTATCCACCTTTCTTTTTTAGCCATGATCACTTACGGCCATACAGTTCCTTTTCTTTTTATGCAATCCTTTACGCGATACTGATATTTTCGCCCTTCAATCCGCAGAACGCCCCTTCCATGCCGGCCTCTTCATGGGCGATCAGCCATTTATTCTTCGCCGTAATCAGCCGGTCTTCCCCGCTTTCCCCTATGGGGAACGTGCATTCCGTATTGGTTCCCATCGGAAGGATCACTACACAGCGGAAACCGCCTTCTGCCGCGGTGCATGGCGCGTAATGCAATGTTGTGGCATACATCTCTACCACCGTGCCCGCGGGCACAAAAAATGCCTCCGCCCAGGAAGTATCATATGTATAATCCGACCGGATATCCTGCTGTAAACCCAACAGCAGAATCATATCGGTTACCGCTATATTGATCTCGCTGGATCGGTGATATTCCAAAGCATTGAGCTTGCAGTTGTCTCCATTGCAGTAGCCAATCTGGATGGGCAGCCCGCCGAAAGCGCGATTCTGGAAACTCTCTGCCTCGGGCAGCGCTTCCAGTTCTTCCACGGACGGGACATACAGAACTTCTTTCGGCAAAGGCGTGTGCTCCATCTCTTTCAGAATACCGGCAAGATCATATCCTTCGAGGACTTTCCCATATCTGCCAAATGCAGGGTCTGTTACTTTTTGAATGTTCATTATGATTCCTCCTCTTTTTTAATACGGCGCCCCCTCGCATCCGTTGGGGGCAGGCCGGAGGAAGGCAGGCCGTGAAATGGCCGGGCTTTTACCTTCCTCCTTTTAACTGATGAAAACTTTGGTCGCTTTTTACTTCTGTGAAATCATGATAACAGCTTTTTTGATACTTTTCGACCTGTAAATTATCTTATCTATGTCACTTTTTTATCCTTTTACAGATAAGTACGTCATTCAGAATATATGTTTTCCCGGAGCGTTTTCTCCGGCCAGTGCCTTCTGTCTGTTGCAGGCTTCATTTCAGCCCCTTCCGGTACTCACTGGGCAATATGCCGTACCTCTTCTGAAATGCCTTCGCCAGAGCCCTGCTGTTTGGAAATCCATTGTTCATCGCCGTCTCACTGATGGTATGCTCTGTATTGGCCAGTTCCTGAAACGCCTGCTCCACCCGGATGCCCTGCAGATAAGATTTATAATTAATCCCGGCATATTTCTGGAACATCCGGGACAGGTATGTGGGCGAATATCCAAAAATTTCTGCCAGCGTATCCAGAGACAGATCCGAAGCATAATTTTCCTTAATATAGTTGGTAATGAAAGAAAGCCTGTTCAGGTTTTTATGCGATTTGACCATATCACGAGTCACATCTGTCTCCCGGTATCCTGTCACCAATAAATAAAGCAGCCTGTAATACAGGCTTTTTACTTTCATTTGATATCCGCATGCCCGCTCCTCATAGGAGGCATAAATATCGCCGATCAGACGCATAACCTCCTCATCCTGCGGCCGGGGAAGGTGGGTAAAGCGGATAAACTGTTCCCCCGTATAATAATCCTCAAACGTTTTTAACGGAATTTGGAGCACGAGCGTCCGGTTCGGCTTTGGGGAATCAACAGAATGGATCTCATTGGAATTGACCAGCATAAACTTACCTGTTTCCAGCGGATATGCCTCCTCATTCAGATAGAATTTCAAGTTTCCCTCGTAAACCGCGAACAATTCCACGGATCTATGCCAATGTTTATCCCGAAAATACTTTCCTTCTCCGCCCTCAAACAAAAATACTTTGAAAGGCAGCCCTTCATTCGGCATGATCAATTCATGACTAAATTCCATAATTCACCACTTCTGTTCTCTCTTAAAATGCATTCCGGGACAGGTTTTAACCTGAGCCCCGCAACCGGCCGTCCGGATCTGCGAAAAAATCAGGCCGCATTTTTCGTCACTTACACCCCTAACAGTTCCATAATCTCCTCCCGGCTCAGGCTGCCGAGCTGCGCGCCCTCCCCGCCGATTACCTGCTCCGCAAGGTCTTTTTTCGTCTCCTGCAGCTTCTGAATCTTTTCTTCAATAGTTCCTTTGGCAATGAGTTTGTAGACCGTCACTTTCCTGGTCTGCCCGATCCGATGTGCGCGGTCGGTGGCCTGATTCTGAACCGCCAGATTCCACCACGGATCATAGTGAATGACCACATCCGCCCCTGTCAGGTTCAGGCCCACGCCGCCTGCTTTCAGTGAAATCAGGAATACCGGCACATCCCCTTCGTTAAATTCCTTTACCATCTGGAGGCGTTTCTCCTTGGATGTACTGCCTGTGATGGTATAACAGGGAATCCCGGATTCCTCCAGCTTTTCCTGCAGTATCGCCAACATGGATGTAAACTGCGAAAATACAAGCATCCTGTGGCCGCCGTCGATGGCGCTCTGGATAAGCTGCAGGCAGGCCTCTAACTTCGCCGCCTCGCCTTTATAATTCTCAAAGCACAAAGACGGGTCGCAGCAGATCTGGCGAAGCCTCGTCAGCTCCGCGAGAATCAGCATCCTGTTCTTATGAAACTCTGCGTCATCCTGCTTTGCAAGTCTTTCTTTCATATGGAGCACCTGTCCGTCATACAGCTTTTGCTGCGTACTTCCGAACCTGACATAACGGCTCTCCTCCAATTTCGCCGGCAGGTCTTTGAGCACATCGCCTTTCAGCCTGCGCAGGATGAAAGGCCCCACCATTTTCTGAAGGCGCTTCATCGCCGCGTCGTCATTATTTTTCACAATGGGGCTTTCGATTTCCCGCTTAAATACATCGTATCCATATAAAAATCCGGGCATGAGATAATCGAAAATACTCCACAATTCGCTCAGCCTGTTCTCGATCGGCGTACCGGTCAGCGCAAACCGGTTCTGGCTGTTGATCACCTTTACAGCTTTTGCCGCCGCTGTGGTATGGTTTTTAATATACTGCGCCTCGTCAATGATCTCATACTGGAACCGCTTATCCTCATAAAAATGAATGTCCCGTTTCAGAAGGTCATAGGACGTCACAAGCACATCCGCGTCCTGAAAGGCGTCTATGATCTTGCGCCGTTCCTCCTGCGTCCCTGTGATCAGAGAAATCTTCAGTTCCGGCGCAAACCGCTGGAACTCTTCTCCCCAGTTAAATACCAGAGAAGCCGGGGACACGACAAGGGAGGTTCCTTCTCTTCCTTCCTGCTTCGCCGCAAGCAGTACGGAGATCACCTGCAGTGTTTTTCCAAGCCCCATATCGTCCGCCAAAATCCCGCCGAACTGCCATGCCTCCAGCGTTTTTAACCACTTAAATCCATTCTTCTGGTAGTTCCGCATGATTTTTGACAGGCTTTTCGGTTCCTCAAAATCCGCATCCTTCACGGTCTTGAACCCCTTGACCACGTTTCGGAAATGGCTGTCCCTGTTGCTGTAGACGCTCTCGTTCTCCTCCAGCATCTTGTCCAGGTATAAGGTGCGGTACATGGGAAGATGCATTTTCCCTTTCACAAATTCCCTGGGCTTTAGCCGCATGGCTTCCATCATCTCCGAAAGCATGTTTAAAGAAGAATCGTCCAGATTGACAAAGGAACCGTCTTTCAGCCGGTAATATCTTTTCTTTTCCCGGTAGCTTGCCAGGATATCCAGCAGTTCGCTCCGGGGAATGTCGTCTGTGGAAATATCCAGTTCCAGCAATCCGGCGGACACGGAAACCCCTACGGACACTTTCACCGGCCTGACCGCATGATAACCGAGGAAACGCTTCGTACAGCGTACCTCTCCGATTTCCATCAGCTTCTCCGTACCGCTTTCCATAATCCGGTAAATGAGTTCTTCATCCCCTCCGCAGTGCAGTTCTTCTTTTTCCCAGTTAATCCTTGGGAACCACTGCATAACATGGAACAGGATTTCTTCCTCCCCTGCCGCATCCCGGAGAGGTTCGATGCCTTTGTTCTGATTGCGGATGACATCCAGTACGGAAAACTCTTTTTTGCCGTATCTTGCCACTATCCCGCAGGTTACGTTATGCTCCTCCGCATCCAGATAGAATATAAACCGGACTTCCGGCAGAAGATAGGAGCGGAACTGTTCCGGCTCGGTCTCTGTCACATCCACCACGTCCTGCAGTCCGGGCAAAATCCTATGATAAAATTCGGACATATTATTTCGTCCCACATGGAAAGAAAACTGATCGTTCTCTGACAAATCAGCCAATGGTTCAATCTTTTCCAGAAAATGTTTATCCACCCGGCACAGACACCCGCCGCTGATATAGTACGCAGTATCGACTCCTAAAAAAAGATTCGGAAGGCTTCCTTCCACATGAATTCCGTGGAATCCCCTGTCTTTTTCAATCTGCTCGGCAGAAATACGCATTGTGACTTTCGGATTGCGTTCCGCACGCGACAGCAGTTCCTTTTTCTTTTTCTCCCAACCGTCTTTATCTTCAAATTCAACGGTCTCGTCGCCCAACTGCCGGAAAAACTCGTCCAGCCTCCATCCGAACAGATTCAGCGAACCTCCTACACTGGATTTCCGATAACTGTAATAGTCGTTCCGTGAAGCCATAAGGCGCTGCAGGAATTCTTCCTCCTCACGGACAATCATATTTACAAAACGGATCCACCCTTTTCCTTTTTCTGTAAAATGATCAATATTATGGTTAATCTCGGTGTTGGCTCCATAGGTTTCTGTCGCCGACTCCCTGACATTTTTGCAGAAATCATCCAGCTTTTTTACAATAAACAGCTTTTTTTCACCGATTTTAAAGGATACCGACAGTTTCCCGTCTTTTTTAATCAGCCTTGGGATGAAGTTCAGGCTCTCTTCCTTTGCCTCATCCTCTGACAACAGCAGGTTCGACCGCTTTTTCTGGAAAGAGACCATAAGCAATTTCCCGTGGGCGTCGGTTGCATCTCCTAAATTGTGTGTGTTCAGGTATTCCTCCAGAAGTTTCAATACCTCCGCCTTATAGGGACATTTGGTTTCTTTGTGATTCCAGTTGTAAAAATCACGGGCGCACCCCGGGCATCTGCATTCTGTATACGTAACCTCTGTGCGGGAAAATATGATCCGAACCGGGAATTCTCTCCCTGAAGTTTTTCCAACCGCATCGATCTGCCCCCTGATTCCCTGATTGATTCCGTCATAGCCGGAAAACACCTTCTGAATCTGTATGTTCCCCTGATTATAGAGGGTCTCTCCCCGCTTAAAGACAGACGGCGGGATGCTCATGGAATTTTTAATCCGGGTTCCATTAAAGTACTTGTAATTTTCCAGTTCTTCAATGCTTTTACCGTCTTCTTCCGTATCCGCCGCGTCTGAATCTTCTGACCACGAATCCCCCAGCAGAGTATATTCTGCCTTCCGCCTTTCTGCCCTCAGACGGCTGGCCTCTTCCGCTTCCTGCTGTTCTTTTTGTACCCTGCGCCGTTATTCCTCCCTCCTGCGCAGGGCCTCTTCTTCCCGACGCTTTTCTTCCTCCCGGCGCCTGCGTTCTTCTTCCTTTTTCTTTTCTTCTTTTTTTCTACGCATAGCCTCTTCCTTACGCCTTTTCTCAGCCAGCCTGTGTGCCTCTTCTGCTCCCTTTGCCTGTTTCTCACTTCGAGCCTTTTAGAAAACACTGTAAAACTGCTTTCCACTTACATGGGGAACCACTTCTCCATATCCCCCTGAATCATCTGATAAAATTCGTCCTCTGCATAGATTCTTTCTCCGGAAGGCCGTATTTTTCTTTTCCAAGGGCGATGCTCTTCATCAAAAACGACATATTATGAGCCAGAGTCCGCATAATCTGCAGGCCTTCCGCATCCTGAGACGCCTCGTTTGCGTTGTTTCCATGGATACTGTTCCAATACTGCCCCGAAGCCACCGGCATTCCGCAGATGGTAAAGTACTTGTTCAATTCATCAAATGTAGCGGACAGCCCTCCCCGCCTGGCTGAAACCACGCTTGCCCCGACCTTCATCGTCTTGTCAAAACGGGTGCTGTAAAACAGCCTGTCCAGAAAGGCAACCAGGGTGGCATTGGCGGAAGCATAATACACGGGGCTTCCCACCACAAGCCCGCCGCATGCCTCAAACTTCGGCGCCGCCTCATTTACAATATCGTCAAATACACATTTTCCCTGCTTCGCACAACTGCCGCATGCAGCGCATCCCCTGACAGCCTGGTTGCCCACGTGGAGGATCTCCGTCTCAATCCCTTCCTGCCCAAAAACCTGCTCCATCTCGTGCAGAGCCGTATATGTACTTCCCTTTGCATGGGGGCTCCCGTTTATCAGTAATACGTTCATTTTCTTTTACCTCCGTCACATCCATAGTTTCCTGTTTCCACGCAAAAAAATAGCAGCCCCTTCCCTTCTTTATTGAGGGAGGGGCGGACAGATATAATATAACATTTTCCCCCGGATAAAGCAAGGGCGGATGCCTTTTACACATCCGCCCCATTTTAAACCGTTGCTTTACTGGCCGGATACCCTGCGGCGAGGCGCAATTCACCGTAAACAGTAACTCTCACCGCTGCAGGATACCGCCCCGCGGGCAATCACTTTAAATCGGGCTATACATAGAAATCACCCGCATTGCCTACCCCGTTGCTATGGTAATTTCAAAAAAACTCCTGTCTCCTCTATATCTTGCCTTGGAATACTCTAACGCCACATCTTCATAAGTATATCCGATTGAAGTGAAAAACTGTACAGGTTTTCCCTGTTCCATATCAAGAAGCCGCATGTCCCCTTCTTCTGCTTCCACTGCTTCTATCCTTCTCTTTACTTTGTGTATTTTCGTCTCCTTCTTCTGGGCAAGGATCTCATACAACGCATCTTTTTGCAAGTCATGTTCCATAATAAAAGAACATTTATCGTAGGGAAGATACGTCTGTATTGTCACAACCGGGTTTTCATCAGCGAAGCGCTTACGGAAGAGATAAATCACCTCGTCTCCTTCTGCTATGCCCAGCGCTTCCGCAACTTCCCTATCCGCTTTCCTCTGCTTAAGCTCTATAAGCTGGGTGGAAGGTTTCATTCCAAGACGTTCTATCTGGTCGTGGAACGATTCCAGCTTTCTCAAAAAATCCTGCGGTATTTTGGGATGGGTCGCAAAAGTCCCCTTGCTCTTCACACGGTACAGCCATCCCTCCTGAACCAGTTCTGTAATGGCCTGCCGAACCGTAGTGCGGCTGATCTGAAATTTTTCACTGATTTCATTTTCCGTCGGGATCATATCCCCGTCTTTATAGTTTTCTTTTTTAATCTCATTCAATATCAGTTCTTTCAGTTGAAAATACAACGGAATCGGAACAGATTTGTCCAGCTTTTCATTATCAAACAGCATCCTATTCTCCCATCACTTTAGCCTGACTATATTTTGCATCTATATTATAGCTAATAAATTCTTTAAATGCAACTATAGTTCGTGATGTTATTAGAATACTACAATCCCTTTTTTTGCTATCTGCTTTTGATCCAGCTTTTGAAACGCGTCTAAGACATCCTCAAACTGGAAATAATCTGAAATATAATCTTTTAAATCAATCCCTCCTGTGCGTATCCACGCCAAAATTTGATTTGTAACCTCGCCTTCCTCAATTTTAGACGGAAATTGCTGAAACTGAAGCTGCCAATTATATGGCGCCTTGCTCCAATCCAGATCCATACCCAGATTAGGCGAAATCCCATAGCAGCATATCTTCCCTCCGTCCCTGATCAGTTCCATCCCCTGATTGATCAGCGCGCTGATGCCCACTGCATCCAGCATATAGTCAGCGCCCTCGGGGCAGATGCTGCGGACATGCTCCCTGACGTCTTCCCTGCTGTCAAAGATATAATCCGCCCCCGCTTTTTTAGCTTCGCTGAGTTTTTCAGGGACAATATCAAAGGCAATAATCGGGGAAACCCCCAGAAGGCTCATAAACCGGATAAAGGTCAGCCCTACAGGCCCGCATCCAAATACAGCCACACTCTGATTGGCCTGAATCCCAAATCTTTTAATGGAACTTAAAACCTCCCGCAGCGTAATAATCATACAACCGTCAACCGGGTCGATATCATCCGGCAGCTTCGTCTGCCCGTAGGCACATTCCGGCGCCCCTGCCGGGCCGTATGCTTCCAGGTCGTCCACTACCCCATATTCACTAAAAGCGCCCCATCCGGATTCCAGAGTTCCATATCTTTCTTTATCTGCATTCACGAAAGGCAGCAGGACTTTATCTCCCACATGGAACCCTTTTACATCTTCCCCGACTTCCACCACTTCTCCGACGCCTTCATGCCCTAACATCAAAGGATATTTGTCCGCTCCAAACCCTTTGAAGTTTTTATGGATTAATTTTGCATCTGTTCCATTGCAGATACCGCAGCAAATCATCTTTACCAAAGCCTGCTTTGAATGGATGCGGGGTTTTTCTACCTCATGTACCTCAAGTTTTCCGTTTTCCGTTACGATTAATGTTTTCATCAATATACTCCTTTCTGTTTTTTGTAACAATATGCCTTTGTAATTATGTTGTAACTTTACTATATTAGAATTATAACTTCTAAAGTTTTCGTTGTCAATTCATTACTTCTTAATTTTATTGAAAAATATTTTAAATTTATGCTTTCTTTTTTATTAATGTTGTGTTATAATGTCATCACTATATAGTTATGTTACAACATTAACAAAATACAATTATATTATTAGGAGGAAAAACATATGCAAACACCAAAATTATTCACCTTACTCCCGGAGAGTTTTGTATGCACTCCTGACGGAATGGAGATTGACGCCGCCGGGAATCTGATTTTATCCTGCCCCAATTTTGCTGATATGAGCATGAAAAGCTGTATCTGTAAAATCACCCCTGAAGGCCATGTGACAAAATGGTTCGACGTCCCCTTAAATGAAAGAACCAACGAGGCCCGTTCCATGGGAATTGCTTTTGGCCCGGACGGTGATTTATATATCGTAGATAACCAGGGCTGGACCGGTAAGCCGGAATTGATCCGGCAGGGCAGAATACTAAGGGTATCCTTTGACGGAGATACTGTTTCCCGGGTACGCACAGTAGCTTATGGCATGGAGCATCCCAATGGAATCCGTATTAAAGGAGACTATATGTACGTCACCCAAAGTACTATGGAAAAAGTCCATACAGAAAGCGGAAATGCCTTAAGCTGTGTCTACCGCTTTCATCTTGATGACGAAAATATTGAAATTACCAACACCTTAGAGGACAAAAACATATTCGTTACCTATGAAACGTATAATCCCAATGACCAGTACGGGTTGGACGGGATCGTATTCGACCATGCCGGTAATCTGTACGTAGGTAATTTTGGGGACGGAGAAATTTTTAAAATCACTTTCAACGCGGACGGCACCATTAAGGATAATATTTCTTTTGCAAAGGATCCGGAAAATCTGCGCTCAACAGACGGTATGACTGTGGACCAATACGGAAATATTTATGTCGCAGACTTTGTAGTAAATGCAATCGCAAAGATTGACCCCCAGGGAAACGTCGCAAGGATTGCCCAAAGCCCTGACACCGACGGCTTCAACGGGGAACTGGATCAGCCTGGCGAACCCTGCTTCTGGAACGGAAAAATCATCGTATCCTGTTTTGACTGTGTAACCGGCGGCGATAAAGTAAATACCGCCCACGAACTACCTGCAACCATGAGCATGCTGGACGTTGAACCGTAACCCGGATGCCTGCAAAATACAGAAAGGGGAATTCTAATGGAAAAATACCTGCTTGCCCATGATCTCGGCACCTCTGGAAATAAAGCGACTCTTTTTTCCGAAAAGGGGGTCTTAATCAGCAGTACCTTTTGCCCTTATGATACCCATTATTTTCATAATACATGGGTAGAACAAAATGCACAGGACTGGTGGGATGCAGTCTGCACCACTACCCGGAGCCTTTTGGAACAAGGGAATATTCCTCCCGGACAGATCGCGGCCATCAGCTTTTCAGGACAGATGCTGGGATGCCTGTGCGTAGATAAATCCGGTAATCCTCTACGTCCATCCATTATTTGGGCCGACCAGCGCGCCGTTGCGCAGGCAAGCGCTCTGGAGGAATCTATTTCACAATGGGATTTTTACCATCTGACCGGGCATCGCAATACCGCTTCCTACGGGATGCAGAAACTCATGTGGATCAAGGAAAATGAGCCCGAAATTTACGAACAGACCTACAAGACCCTGAATGCAAAAGACTACATTGTTTTTAAGCTTACAGGCAATTTTTATACGGATTACTCCGACGGAAACAGTAACGGCTGCTATGATATCCTGCATTGGAAATGGTCCGAGGAATTAATCTCCTATGCAGGCCTGGATCCGGATAAATTTCCGGAACTAAAGCCTTCTACATTTACCGCCGGTTATGTAACCCCGGCCGCTGCAAAAGAGACCGGATTATGCGAGGGGACTCCTGTGATCATGGGCGGGGGCGACGGGGTCGCCGCAAATGTAGGCGCCGGTTCCATAAGCCCCGGAAAAACCTATTGCTGTCTGGGAACCTCCGCATGGATTACAACCACATCGGAACAGCCGGTTTTTGACGATAAAATGCGTACCGTAACATGGGCGCATATCGTACCTGGGCTTTATGCCCCTAACGGCACGATGCAATATGCGGCCGGGGCGTACAACTGGATAAAAAATACAATCTGCCAGCAGGAAAGCCTTGAAGCAGCCCGGAGCGGAGGCTCTCCATACGATTATATGAATCAGGAAATCGAGCAGAGCAAACCCGGGTCTAACGGTATTTTATTCCTGCCATATTTACTCGGCGAACGCGCCCCGCGCTGGAATCCTCATGCAAAGGGAGCCTTTATCGGAATAAAACCCGAAAACACAAAAAACGACCTGCTGCGAAGCGTACTGGAAGGCGTTACCCTGAACCTGTCATTGATTTTGGATATTTTAAAAACTCATATCCCCATTGATGAGCTTCTGGTGTTAGGGGGCGGAGCCAAAGGCGCCGTGTGGCGGCAGATTATGGCGGATATCTTTGGTACACGTATCTATGTCCCTGAACTTCTTGATGAGGCAGGTTCCATGGGCGCCGCCATTACAGCCGGGGTTGGCTGCGGGCTGTTCCGTGATTTTTCCGTGGCGGAAACTTTTATCCATATACGGGAAACGCATTTGCCTGATTCAGAAAACCAATCCACCTATCGGCATGTGAAAGAACTGTTTGATGATTATTATCATGCCCTGGAACCTGTTTATAAAAAAATGTAATTTTTTGGGGGCCGCCCGGATATCCGGCGGCTCTTTATCTGTAGTCCGTTTTTGCTTCCAGACATGGCAGTACGAACTCTACGCTTGTCCCTACTTTCTGCGCAGAATATACACGCAGGCCAAACTCCTGCCCAAAATTTAATTTAATTCTTTCATTTACGTTTGCAAGGCCTATGTTCATCTCGGCTTTTTTGGCATTTTCCAAACTCTTCCCATTGTTCAGCACATCATTGATCGCCATGAGCTTTTCTTTTGGAATACCTTCCCCATCGTCTCTTATCTGAATCAAAAGCCGTTTTTCCGTCCTGTATGCATGAATCGCAATGGTGCCTTTCCCAACCTTTGTCTCCAGCCCATGATATACGGAATTTTCAATAATAGGCTGAAGCAGCAGTTTTGGTATCTGTAACCCAAGCGTATCCTCATCGACATGATTTTCATATAAAAATTTATTGTTAAACCGATATTGCTGAATCATCAGATAATGATTGATATTTTTCAATTCTTTTTCCAGCGCAACCATATTTCCCTCGCTGCTGACGCTGTATCGGAACAAATTTGAAAGAGCCTGCGTCATCACCTCGATATCGTTTAAGCCATATACAATAGCCTGTCCCCGGATCGATTCCAGTGTATTATATAAAAAATGCGGGTTTATCTTACTCTGCAGCGCATCCAGTTCAGCCTGTTTTTTCATCAGCCTGGCATTTGCTTCTTTTGATACCAGTTCCTCTAATGTCTGCATTAAGATATTCAGGTCATGATACAAAGGATACAGGCTGCTTTTCTTTTTCATATCCAGCCATTCCAGCTCCGGCTTCTCCTGTACCATTCCATGCACGGCTCTTTCAATCGTCGTAACAGGAAGATAGATCCGTTTATAAAAATGAAACATGAAAAATAAATAACAGAAAACTAAAATCAAACCTGCTTCCAGCCTGTTTCCTTCCCACAATACAGAAACCGCAAATGGGGCGGCCAGAAAAAAAAGAGTAAAAACACCCATCTCGATCATCAAATGTATCTGCATTCTCCTTTTTTTTAATTCTTTCATGGAACAATCACCCCCCAGCCTGTTTCTGCTGACGACTTCCTTTTACGAAAACATTTTTTTGTACTGCTTCGGCGTCACTCCAACATATTTCTTAAACAATTTGCTGAAATACTTCGCATCCTGATAGCCCACCTGTTCCCCTACCTCTCCCACCCGCTGCCTGACGTCCAACAGCATTTCTTTGGCAAGATCAAGGCGGTATTCTACCAGATATTCATTGAAATACATCCCGGTCTCCTTTTTAAACAGTTCACCAAGATATTTGGGATTTAAATACACTATATCCGCGGCTTCCTTTAGGCTCACATCCTCTTTATAGTGTTTCGCTATATAGCTCTTTACGATTTCTACCGCTCTCTGTTTTTTATTCTGGCTGTTCTTTTCATGATATACTTTTATCTCCGTCAGGGCTTTATGGAGCAGGGAAACGATTTGTTCCACGCTGCCTGCCTGAAGTATTTTCCTGCTCCACCCGCCTTTTTTCCCTATCGCTTCTTCTATTTCTATCCCCTTCCTGCCCAGCGCTTTATAAAGTAAATCCAATATTTCCTGCGCCGCCTCGAAGATCAGTTCTGGATTCAGCGCGTCATTATCACGGATATTTTGCAGGATCTCTTTCATAAGCGTTCGCGCGGACATACAGTCTAATGTCTCCATATAAAAAGCCAGCCTTTTCTCCTGTTCCACACTGAAGATTTTAGAGACGTTTACATTTTCAAATTCATTTCCGCTAAGGTCTATTGTCCTCCCTGTTCCAAGCTTGACCCGCGCACGGATGCCTTTCACCGCCGAATCATAAGATTCTTTGATCCTGCAAAGTTCCGGCACAATACATCCTATAGCGATAGTCATATGACTTTCAAAACTGCCGGGGGTCCCGCTTCTGATTATCATTTCTTTGATTTCTTTTTTTATAGCCCCTTTCTCCTGCTCAGGGTAATTCAGAATTGCCGCGTCAAAATCCTGCATTTTCAAAACCAGCGATTCATAACATCTTTTTTCTAAAATTTTTTTCTGCGCCGGCCCAAACACGGTTCTTACATTCCCGCCGCAATCTTCCCCTGCTCCCTTATCTGTAATCCCAAGTACTACCTGAAATATGCCCGGTTGAAAAGAACATATATATTTTTCATTGATTTTTTCCAAATCCCAGAAACTGACCTCGGCTCCTGAAAGGCATCTCTGAAAATACTGAATCCGCAGCTGCTCTATACTTTCATTCAGTTTCCCTTCTATTTCTCTCTTCTTATTTTCTTCCATTTTGTTTACAAACAAATGATCTCTGATCGAAATGAGGAAGTCCGTAAGCTCCTTCCGATCCACCGGCTTTAAAATATATCCCAGCGCCCCATACTTCAACGCACTTTGCGCGTATACAAAATCATCATATCCGCTTATAACTATAAATTTCGTATCCAGCCTGCTTTCCCTTACCCTCTGCATTAACTGTATGCCATCTATTCCTGACATTCTGATATCTGTCAGAACCAGCTGCGGACGCTGCCGTAATATCGTCTGGAGCCCGGCTTCACCGTCATAAGCCTCCTCTACGATTTCAAACCCCAAAGCGCTCCAGTCCACAATATTTTTAATTAACTGGCACACCCAGATTTCGTCATCTATTATTACTGTACGAATCATCTTTTCTCACCCCGTTCATAAAATCATTGATAATATCTGGCTCTGAGACGCTTCCTCTATGGACAGTTCCCCTTTCATACGCCCTTCATGCATCAATAAAATCCGGTCGCTGATCTGCAGGATTTCCTCGATTTCTTCAGACGCGATCAAAAGACTCATTCCCTGTCTGCTCAAATCTTTCAGCCGATTATAAATTTCTTTTCGTGAATTGACATCCACCCCCGATACCGGTTCATCCATCAGCAGGATGTCAGGCGCCATGCTCAGCCATTTGCAAAGCCTGATTTTCTGTTTGATTCCTGTACTGAATTCTCCCACCGGACGTTCTATATCAATCTCGTCCTGAAACAGATCTGCCATACAATGTTTTACTAATGCACGCTCCGCCTTTTTCCTGATAACCCCATAAGTCACAGCTCTTTTAACTGACGGCATTGTTATATTTTCCCTCACTGACAAAAAGTCCACCAGGCCGTCCGTCCCCCATCCCTCGGAAACATAGCCTATTTTTAAGGAAATGGCGTCCCCCGGGCAGTTAATTGACACTTTTTTCCCCTCTAAATAAATCTCTCCTGAAATTCTGGGATATACTCCGAATATTGCGTCTAAAAGCTGTGTCTTCCCAGACCCGACCACGCCAAGGATACCGACAATTTCACCTTTATAAAGAGAAAAACTGATGTCTTTGAGAATATCTGAATTAAGATTTTCTACACGCATTGCTTCCTTTCTGTCTTTCCCCTTTTCCAAATTCCTGGCCACGACTTCTTCGCCGGCCATCATACCTATCAGGAATTTTTCATCACATACCTGCTTCTCATAGATCCCCATTGACATTCCGTCCCGCAGTATCATAATCCTGTCTGCAAAATTCATAATTTCCCGGACACTGTGTGTAATATAGATGATGGAAGTTCCTTTTCCGGTAAGACGTCCCAGAATCCCTTTGAGAAGAGTTTCCTCATGTTCTTTTAAAACTGTCATCGGCTCGTCGATAATGATCAGCCTGGGGTCTGTATCCAGGGCTGACGCAAGTTCAATCAGCCTTTCCCTGGCCTCCCCCAGGTTTTCATAGATCCTGTCAGGCTGTAAATGGAGCCCGACCATCCGCAGGAGTTCACAGGACCGTACATACTGCCTCTTTTTATCCAACAGGAACCTGTCTTCCCGTCCTAAAAACAAATTTTCCATGACCGTCAGATTTTTGATATATCTGCCGTCACGGTGCACATACCGGATTCCAAGGTCGTTTGCATCCTGCGGCGACTGAATGACCCGCATTTCCTCTTCCACAAAAATGCTGCCCTGATCTTTGGAAGCAATACCTGTTAAAATTTCAACAAGCATTGTCTTGCCCGCTCCGTTTGCCCCGATTAAAACTAAGATTTCGCCTTCCAACACGTTGAAAGAAACATCCTGCAAAATCGCCCTGTGGTTGATCACTTTTGAAATATGCTCCATCCGTAAAATTTCTTTTCTCAATTCGACACCTCGTTTATGTTTGTATATAAATTATACTAAACTTTTTCCTTTGCCGAAACAGCATATTTTTTCCTGACAGTATCCGCTCTGTTTTTATCTTTCCCGGTATCTGCTGATCTAACCTCCGATTTCAACCGGGAGTTTAAATTGTGCCTCCAGGAAATTCTTCCAGTATTCCATGGCAGAATCTTCCGGCGCTTCGGTTTTGCCCATACTATATTCGTGCGCCAATGCCTGATATTTACTCCTGCCCATGTTATGATAAGGAAGCAGGTTCACCTTATGCAGCCGTCCATGCTCTTTTTGCGCTCTTGCAAATTCCCCCAGCATGGTAAAGTTCTTTTCCGTATCGTTAAAACCAGGAATAAGCGGAATGCGCAGAGACACTTCACATCCCAGTTCCTGCACCAGCATCCGGATATTGTCCAGTATTTTTTCATTGGGTACTCCAACCACTTCTTCATGCCGCCTGGTATCCATATGCTTTATATCCAGCAGAAAATGATCCACGCAGCGGGCCAGGCTTTTGAATACGCTTTTTTCTGCATAAGCATTGCTTTCTAACGCTGTATCCAACCCATTCTCCCTGCACATGGAAAGAAACTGTATTAAAAAATCCGGCTGCAGGGTCGGCTCCCCGCCGGATACGGTCACTCCGCCATTTGAATTCCGGTAAAACGGGGAATCTTTCATCACTTCATCAAGCAGCCTGCCCGTCGTAATCTCTTCTCCAAATATCTGATAGCACTCCCGGCTGCAGTACCGTTCACATAGTCCGCACAAATTGCATTTTTCCCGGTCTATCCTTTCGGGTCTGGAAAGATCCAGCGCTTTTTGCGGGCATCTGCTGATACAGTCTTTGCACTGTATGCATTTATGTTCATAAAAACCCAGTTCCGGTAAATGTTTCTGCGACTCCGGATTCGCGCACCAGGGGCATTTGAGCTGGCACCCCTTAAAAAAAACCGTAGTCCTGATTCCCGGGCCGTCGTGGATACAATATCTCTGTATGCTGTATATCATTCCCTTTTTTTCTTGCATGGTAATCTCCTTTTCTCAAAATATGCAGGCAGCGGCCTTGAATATTCAAGGCCGCCTGAAAGCATGCTCCTATATCTCCACTTAAAATTGCATCTGCGTCCGATCTATGATATCATCCTGCACTTCTTTGTTTAAGTCCACAAAAAATGCTGTATATCCGGCAACCCGCACTACCAGATCCTTGTATTCCTCCGGTTTTAGCTGAGCCGCCCTTAAAGTCTCTGCGGATACTACGTTAAACTGAATATGGAACCCTCCTTCCTCAAAAAACGTCTTTATCAAGGATACCAGAGACTTCAGCCCTTTTTCTCCTTTCAATGCGTTTGGATGATATTTCTGGTTATACTGTGTGCCATTCGTCACAAGCACATGATCCAAATGGGCCACAGAAAGGGCTGACTGTGTAGGGCCGTTCTTCTCGCTTCCATGCGCCGGGGTACATGCCTCCGCAATCGGAGTCCCTGCAAGCCTTCCGTTTGGAGTCGCGCCGCAGTTGGCGCCGAATGGGACATTTGCAGAATTGGAATACTGTCCGGGTACAAAGACGCCGCCCCTTGGATTTTTGTACTGGCCGACTTCATCGCAAAATCTCTTCAAAACTTCCCTGGCAATGCTATCCACATAGGGAATATTATTTCCATACTTAGGCGCATCCTTCAAAAGCATCGTCCTGATTTCTTCATATCCCTGGAAATCATGTTCCAATGCCTCCATCAGTTCCGGCATTGTAAAACGCTGCTCCTCATATACCAGCTTCCTGATCGCGGCAAAGGAGTCCGCCACATCGGCCAGGCCAACGCCCTGCGGGCCGTCATGGTTATATTTCGCCCCGCCGTCATGCACTTCTTTCCCCCGTCCGACGCAGTCTTCCGTAAATGCCGTAATATATGGGAGGGTCACCCATTTGGCGTGCATTGTGTTTACAACGTTGGTGGTTTCGACCATCAGCTTCAATGCATAAGATAATTGTTCATAAAATGCTTCCGTAAATTCTTCATAGGAAGCCATCTCACGGGCTTTTTTCGTCTTCGGTCCGACCTGCCTGCCTGTTTTCGCGTCATAGCCTCCATTTAACGTGATTTCCAGGCACTTCACCAGATTGAAATAACCGGAATTGGCAAAATGGCACATCTGGCCTTGCAGCCCCATCTCCACGCATCCCGCAACACCCCAGTTACGCCTTGCATCTTTCATACTTACCCCGCGGTTCATCAGGGAGGGGATCGCGATCTCATCATTATAGACCGCAGGCATTCCAAGCCCTACCCGGATCACTTCCGCGCATTTCAGCAGATAATCTTCTGTCGAATTTTTATGTACCCTGACACACACAGAAGGCTGAGGCATCTTTACTTTCATGGTTGTATCCAGACAGATCCATGTCAGTTCATTGACCGAATCTCTTCCCTCTTCATCTGTCCCTCCAAGCGTGATAGTCTGGGAAATCGGATGCCCGCCGAAATATCTGGTGTCTTCCTGATTCCATACCTCAATGATTTCTCCGCATTTCAGCCAAAACGAATCCATCAGTTCTTCCGCGAACTCTCTCGATAAAATCCCTTTTTCCCTGTCCGCTTTATAAAACGGATACAGGAAAAAGTCCAGCCGTCCTACCGACAGGCCTGTGCCGTCTGACTCGATTTGCGCAATCAACTGCTGGAACCATACGCACTGTACAGCTTCATAAAAATCCCGCGGCGCATGGTATGGAACCCATTCACAGTTTTCGGCAATCCGCAGCAATTCCTCTTTTCTTGCCGCGTCCTGTTCGGAAACCGCCATTTCCCTTGCCAGCGCTGCATACCGCTTTGCAAAATCCCTTACCGCCTCACATACGATAATGACTGCCTTATAAACAGATATTTTTTCAAAATCTTCCGGATTCACATAGTCCAGCTTTTTTAAATGCTGTTCACATTCTCTTTGGATCCCTTCAAATCCTGATTTCAGCACTTTTTCAAAATTGAGCAGGAAATGTCCTGTCCCCTTGGCCATCGTATAACTGCAGGTAAATACATTCGCATGGATGCTGTCAACTGCTTCCTGAGGCAGCAATGCCATCGTACGTTCATACACATTCTTCCCCTTCCAGTATGGGGCGATAGACCGGATCTGTTCCTTTGCCTCTTCCGATATCCTGAATCGGGATCCCTCCCGCTTTTCAAATGTATCCAGTTCATCCAAAAACCAGAGGTTGATCTGGGGATGAAGCGGAGCCGCCCTTCTTGCGCTGCCCTGATTCCCCACCAGAAGTTCGTCCTCATGTATCAAAACCGTCATCTTTTCCAATGTATCTTTCAGCGCCAGCGCCGCACGAACCACCGACGGCTGGTTTTCGCTCTTTTTATAGGACTCCGTCCAGATCACCGCACGTTCGGGGCAGATAATCGGTTCTGTGTCAATCAACGTTTTCCGAATCCGTTCAATTCTTTTTGTTGCTTTTGCTGCCATACTAATCCCTCCTTACCGTCTCTTTCTAAAATACAGAATCTGGATCATATACGTCGTCTACATTATCCTCTGTAATTAATTGTGAAGGCATATCAATCACCTTATCTACCTTCTCTCCGTCAATTAATTTTATTGCCGTCTTTACGCCTTCCGCCCCCGGGAATGGATAGGTGAATGTCCCAACCATAGAACCGGCTTTAATTGCTTCATAAGCTTCCTTCTGTCCGTCAATACTGATAATCTTAATCTCCTCGCGGCCCGCTGATTTCAGCGCTTTCATAGCGCCAAGAGCCATAACGTCGCACTGTGCATAAATCACTTCAATTTCACCTTCCGGATATGCCTGAAGCAGATTCTCCGTCACTTCAATCGCATCGGTCTCAATCCAGTTTCCCGGCTGCTGGGCAACCATTTCTATCTCGCTTCCTTCCAACGCTTCGTCCACCGGCTCCGTCCTGTCGCGGCAGGGGGATGATCCTGGCGTTCCCTGAATCTCAACCAGCCTGGTAAAACTGTTTTCTGTCATATATTCCCTGATAAATTCTCCGGCCGCTTTACCGATATCTTTATTGTTCGCCCCTATAAAGCAAGTCCAGTCATCTCCTTCCAGCTCCCGGTCAAGCACGATAACGTGAATCCCCTGATCATATGCCTTTTTGCATACGTCTGTCAAAGGCTGGCTTTCAATGGGGCTGATCAGGATTGCATCCACTCCTTTCGTGATAAGATCTTCCACATCAGAAATCTGTTTTGTTGAACTTCCGTCTGCATCGGTAACGGTTAATTGTACGTCGTCATGTTTTTTGGCTTCTGTAGTTACATCTTCTACAAGACCGGCTCTCCAGGCCTGGCTTGTCGTATCAATGGACATTCCGATTTTATAGATTCTGGAGTCTCCCTGGTTATCCGGCGCCCCGCTTTCTGTGCTGCCTGCCCCATCGCCCGCCGTGCTGCCCTTTGCGTCATCTCCTGTACTGCATCCTGTCATTACTGCTGCAAATACCATTGTCATCCCCAGCAGCATTGCCAATACCTTTTTCTTCATCACTGTTTCTCCTTTCAATCTTTGCATTTTTTGTTTTTATTTTTTGTGCTCCATGGAATTAAATACGACGGCTAAAATAATAATTCCTCCCCGGACCACATATTGATAATAGGTCGATATATTCGTGAGATTTAAGATATTATTGACAATCCCTATAATAATCGCACCTATCACCGTCCCCACAATCGTCCCTACCCCGCCTGTCAGCTTTGCGCCTCCGATTACGCATGCTGCAATGGCGTCCATTTCATAAGACTGTCCAAGCGTAGGGTCTCCTGTTGTTGTACGTGCAGTCAGTACAATGCCTGCCGCTGCCGCCAATACGCCTGAGAGTACATAGGCCATTGTCTTATAAAGGTCTATATTAATTCCGGCAACCCTGGCTGCTTCCTGGTTTCCTCCAATCGCCTTGATATAGCGGCCAAAAATAGTCTCATTGAGCAGAAAGGCCATGATCACCGCTATGATAATCAGCACAATCACCTGTGTAGGAATATTCAGGACTCTTCCATCCCCTAAAAATTTTACCTTATCCGCGGTTTCTGAATCCATATATACTGGTTTACCGTCCGATATCAGAAGGGCAATCCCCCTGTATAATGTCAAGGTACCGATTGTCATAATAAAGGGCTGTATCTTTGCCTTGCAGATCAGTATTCCGTTAAACAGCCCCAGAATCCCGCCCACGATCAGCAGCAGAATCATCGGAATGATGATCCCCGCCCTGCTGTCCGGCACGATCTTCCCCAACAGGGCCATGAGCCAGTGAAAAGGGCCTGTCGCGGAAGCGGTATCATATAATACCGCAAACATAACGGAAGTCACGCCTACCACAGAACCTATGGAAATGTCAATTCCGCCTGTCATGATCACCATCAGAAGCCCGATTGATAAAATCCCGTTTGCAGAAACCTGACGCAGTACGTTTAATATATTATTGGGGGATAAAAACACTTCTGATAATAATGACGCAAAAATGATCAGAACCAATAACACCAGTACAGAGCTATATTTTTCTACAACCAGTTTACGTACTTCCACTACCTTACCCGTATTTTCTTTTTGGCTTTCCATTCTAATTTCCTCCTGTTGCTGATAATAAAATATTTTCTTCTGTCGCCTCTGACGCCTGTATCTCGCCGCTTATTTTTCCATTGCACATTACAAGCACCCGGTCGCTCATCCCGATCACTTCGGGAAGTTCTGAAGAAATCATAAGCACTGCCGCTCCTCTGTCCGCCATATCCCGGACAATCTTATATATTTCTGTTTTGGTTCCTACATCCACCCCTCTTGTAGGCTCGTCAATGATAATCACCCTGGCCTCTGTGAGCATCGCCCGGGCAATCATGGCTTTTTGCTGATTTCCTCCCGACAGCTCTCCGACCGCCTGATTTCCATCTATACATTTTACCTTTAGCAGATCCATGTACTTCTTTACGGCATCCCTTTCCTGCCTGTGGTTGATTACTCCTGTTTTTGCCCAGTTTTTTAAGGTAGAAATGGAAATATTATCATAGATAGACATGCCCAGCAGCAGGCCATCGCCTTTCCTGTCTTCCGTAATATAAACGATTCCCTGTTCCAGTGCTTTACCCGGTGATTTCACTTTTATTTCCTGGCCGTCCAGCCTGATATGGCCTTCTTCCAGGGGCGCCGCCCCAAAAATCGCCCTTGCCACCTCGCTCCGCCCGGAACCGACAAGGCCGCTGAATCCCAAAACCTCTCCGGCACAGATAGAAAAACTGACATTCTGGAATACTTTTTTATAAGATAAATTATCGACTTCCAGCCTGACCTGTCCAAAGGTTGTCGGCTTATCCGGATATATTTTCTGTATCTTTCTTCCTGTCATCATGGATATAAGGATTTCTTTTGTAACATCTTTCATTCCCCTGCTGCCCACATACACGCCGTCTTTTAAGACAGAGCAGCTATCCGCGATCCTTGGCAGCTCTTCGAGCCGATGTGATATGTAGATCAAACTTCTCTTTTGCTGCTTCAGCTTCTGAATCAGCTCAAACAGCACATCCGTTTCCGGAAGGGTCAGTACAGATGTCGGTTCATCCATAACAATAATCCGCGCATCCATGGAAACCGCCTTTGCAATTTCCACAAACTGCTTTTGCGCCACGCTTAAATCCTTTACAAGAGTCTCGGGGCTAAAAGCGCTCCCTACCTGTTCCATGGCGTCCAATGCACATTTCACAAGCTCTTTGTTCTTGATCACGCCTTTACGGTTCGGAATCCTGCCAAGCATGATGTTGTCTGCGACTGTGAGGCAATCCACCAATGCCTGTTCCTGATAAATGACAGCGATCCCATGCTTTTGCGACTGTGAGGGAGAGGAAATCTTCACTTTCTTCCCATCCACATAAATTTCTCCGGAGTCTTTTACATAAGCCCCTCCTAAAATCTTCATCAATGTAGATTTTCCCGCTCCGTTTTCTCCGAGTAAGGCATGGACTTCTCCTTCTTTCACTTTCAAATCAACGCCGTCCAGAGCCTTGATTCCGCCAAAATGTTTCTTTATGCCTTTCATTTCTAAAATATACTCTGACATGATACACACCACCTTGCTGAGTTCTGATATAGATTATAAAAAATATCTCCTGAGGAAAACAGGAGACAAAGGCCATAAAAAGTGTATAAATGTCAGGTGTTTTACCGCTGTGTATATTCTTCCCTGTTTCTCTGATTTTTCATAGATCCTTTCTTGACTTTGTATTCTCGTTATGTTATTATGTCACTACATTATTACGTAATAATGTATTCCAAAAGAAAGGATGATTAAAAAAATGAAGAATTATGAACCTGCTACTTCACCAACCATTTATTTTATCGGAGTGACCACATCCAATTCCTCTATTATGAAAGTATTTCCCAGATGGGCGGAAGCCCTGGATCTTAAGAATACCGTCATTAAGGGAATGGACTTTCCCCTTCATGCCCCTGACAGCGACTACCGGGAAGCTGTAGAATTTATCAAAAATGACCCCCTTTCCCTTGGCGCCTTAGTGACCACTCACAAAATTGATCTTTATAATGCGTGCAAGGACCAATTTGATTATCTGGATCCTTATGCCATAAAACTTGGAGAAGTCTCCTGCATTTCCAAAAATAAGGGTACTTTCTGCGCCCACGCCAAAGATCCCATTTCCAGTGGATTGACCCTGGATTCCTTTGTGCCTGAAAATTACTGGAAAGATTACGGCGGTGACGTCCTTATTCTGGGCGCCGGAGGAAGCTGTCTCGCAATGAGCCTGTATCTGACCCGGGAAAAATTTGGCTCCGATGTGCCGCCGAAAATTATCATTGCCAACCGGAGTACTCCCCGTTTGGAATCCGCAGCGAAAATCCTGAAAGGAGTCAATCCGCGCACCCATTTTTCCTTTGTCCACAATCCAGATCCTACAGAGAACGACAGGACGCTTGCCTCTCTGAAACCACATTCTTTAATCGTCAATGCTACCGGGCTTGGGAAAGACGCCCCTGGCTCCCCTCTTACTGACAACTGCCAGTTTCCGGCCGACAGCATTGTTTGGGAATTAAACTACCGCGGCAGCCTGCTCTTTCAGGAACAGGCCATGGCGCAGGCGGCTTCAAAAAATCTGAACGTACAAGGGGGATGGGTCTATTTTATCCATGGCTGGACCCAGGTAATTTCGGAAGTATTCCACATAGATATCAGCGGAGCATTGTTGGACAAACTCAGCAGGATTGCAAAAGAAGTACAGGAGGGGAAAACGATATGAATCAGTTTAATTGGGATACCAGTTTTCTTGTAGATTTTGATATTGAAACCGGCCGTTCTAAAACAGCCCGTGCTACAAAACGCTATTTATCAGAAATGAAGGAGATGTATTTTGACGCCCGGGCTGTGGAAAAGATATTAGAAAACAATGACCCCTTAATTTATGAGTTTCATGAATTAGGCTGTCCTGAAAGGGCCGGGGATCTGGCTTTTGGAACTACGATTGTTTACCCTGGAAAGGTTGGAAAGGAATACTATATGACAAAGGGGCATTTCCATACCGTTCTGGATACTGCAGAAGTATATTATACATTAGCCGGTGAAGGGTACATGGTAATGGAAAATCCAGAAGGGGATACTCTGGAAATACCCCTGTCTAAAAACCAGGCTGTTTATGTCCCGCGGAGATATGCCCACAGGACGGTCAATACAGGAAATGAGCCTTTACTTCTTTTTTATACGTTTGCCGCAGATGCCGGACATGATTATGGAACCATTGAAACAAAGGGATACCACAAGTTAATCCTTGAAGAAAACGGCAGGGCAGTCGTCGCGGATAATCAGAAATGGAAGGTATCCCCATGAAACAGATCATGACGGTAACCGGATGGATTTCTCCAGAGCAGTTAGGCTTCTGCCAGTGCCATGAACATTTGATGCTGGATAAAGGAGTTCCGTATGAAATCGACCCTAACATGTGTATGGACGATTTATCAAAAAGTACAGACGAGGCGTCCCGTCTAAAACAAATGGGCGGCTCCACTGTAATTGATGCACAGCCTGCAGGATGCGGCCGCAATGCTGAAGGGCTGGTACAGATTTCAAAAGCGTCCGGGCTCAATATCATTGCTTCCACCGGATTCCATAAACTTATTTTTTATCGTGACGCCCATTGGCTTCATACATTACCTGCCGACCAAATTGCGGATATCTTTATTTCGGAAATCCAAACCGGAATGTATTCCGGCGCCGAAAAAGGATTGCCCAAAGACAGGCTCCCATATCGGGCGGGTATCATAAAAGCAGCCCTGGATCGTGAAAACCTGACGCCGCAGTACCAAAAACTCTTTTATGCCGCATGTTCCGCAGCCGCAGAAACCGACGTTCCGCTGATGGTACATATTGAAAAAGATTCCAATCCCCTGGCTCTGCTGGATTTCCTTCTAAAGCAAGGCGTTGCGCCCGGACGGATGATCTTCTGCCACATGGACCGTGCCGCCGCCAGCCTGCAGATACATAAAGAGCTTCTCTCTCAGGGCATTTATCTGGAATATGATACCATCGGACGATATAAGTACCACAGCGATTGGATAGAAATACAAATCATAAAAGAAATGCTGCGTTCCGGATATGAAAGCCAGCTTTTATTTTCACTGGATACTACGCGTGCAAGGCTGAAGTCCTACACCCCGGACGCCATAGGGCTTGATTACCTGTTCACCACATTTATGCCCCTGATGCACAAAGAGGGGATTACCGACAGACAGATTTTAAAAATTTCCCATCTGAACTGTATCGATGTATTTACCAAAGAACACGGTTTATAAAAAAGTCCCGTACAGTCAAAGCCCCCGCGGCATGCCCGCCTGGCTCGTTGCTTCGCGGGAATCCACTTTTACAAAAGGAATCTGAAAGGAGATATTCATGAAAATTTTAGTAACCCCAACTTCATTACAATCGGGAACCAATCAACCTGCTTTGAAAACTCTGCAGAATTTCTGCCCCAACCTGATTTATAATACTGCCGGAAGACCCCTGACTGAGGAGGAACTAATCCCCCTGCTTCAGGATTGTGACGGATACATAGCCGGATTGGATTTTATTACAGAAAAAGTACTGAATTCCTGTCCGAAGTTAAAGGTAATTTCCAGATATGGCGCAGGATATGACCGGGTAGATATCCAGGCTGCAAAGAAGAATCAAATAACTGTGACGAACACTCCGGGAGTCAATGCCCAGGCAGTCGGCGAGTTGGCTTTCGGCCTGATTCTCTGCACCGCACGTAAAATCGCCTGTCTGGACAATCAACTGCGCAGCGGGAAATGGATTCGATCCACGGGAATCGAATTATTTGGAAAAACATTGGGCATTGTCGGATTAGGCGCTATTGGAAAAGTCGTTGCCAACTGTGCCAGAGGATTTGGAATGAAGGTGGTTGCCTATGACCCCTTCATTAACATGGACTATTGCCAAAAGCAGGGGATCCAGGCTGTCGATTTAGAACAGTTGATCCGCTGTTCCAATATCATTACCCTGCATCTTCCCCTGAATGCCGATACCAAGCGCCTGATTAATGCCGACCGTATTTCCAAAATGCAGGACGGCGCGATCATTGTCAATGCCTCCAGAGGCGGCATCATTGACGAGGAGGCTGCGTATCATGCATTAAAAAGCGGAAAACTGGGCGGGCTCGGACTGGATGCCTTTGAAATAGAGCCGCCGGAAGCTTCCCCTCTTTTTGAATTGCAAAATGTGACCGTCACCCCACACACCGGCGCGCATACAAAAGAGGCAACCGAAAATATGGCAAATACAGCAATCCAAAATTTGATTGATGTACTTTCCGGCAGAGAATGCCCAAATGTTATAGCCGGTTAGGAACGGTATGGAACCACCTCAAAACATCCTGCTTTGAAAAGACGGCTGTCATAGCCAAGCCCCGGCAGCAAGCTGACGGGCATCAAATTTCCAGCGCGGCAAGCTGCGGGGGCTTTGGTCCGCACTCCGTTCCGGTGGTTGCCGGACCAGTGCCGCCGGCGCTTAGCCCCCCTCGCGGCAGTCGCCAGATGGACAGACAAAAACATGTCCATCTGGCTCGTTGCTTCGCGGGAATAACGTATGACGGCCGCCTTTCCAGTACACCGGGTAATCCTTTCTTTTTCTAATCTTTTTAAAGAATTGAATGAGAAAGGCCGCCGGATTCCATACATATTTTCATGGCCCATGCCGGAACATCCACATCCTCATAATCCTCCTGCATGAACACAAATGCAGTCTGATATTCCGGCATTTTTTGGGGATAGATCCCATACCCGTCCGTAAAATAAATCAGCCCGCGCAAATCAGAAAACTCCCCCCGGCGTATCAATCCGTCTACATATTCAAATGCCGGCCGGAAATCTGTCCCCCCTTCCCCATAAAGCGTAAAGCCCTCCATGTATTCTTTCAGTTCTTTCTCACATGTAATCTTTCGATCTGACTGTATCCTCTCATCACATTGAATAATATGCACATTGACCTTCCTGAAAAAACTCTCATTTTCACTTAATACCGTATACGTCTCCTCCAAAAACTTCCGCACCAATTCCCCGGAGCAAGACATGGAAGTGTCCACCACAACTGCGAACTCTTCCACCTTTTTTACCTCTTTCGTCTCCTGAGGCTCAATCAGCGGCATGTTCCCATATAAAGTCAGGCCATAGCTGTAAAAAGTATAATCAAAGGAGTCCGGGTCTACCTCCATCTGCTCCCGCAATACGGAAAATTTTTTCAGAAATGACCTGTAATCCTGCCGTTCCCTGTTCTGAATCTTGATCTGGCCCAGCAAATCTCCGTTTTTTTCCGAAGCTTCCCTGGAAATAGTTTCCAGATCTGTTTCCATCTTTTCGTTGATATCCTGCCATTTTTTCTGCATAGCCGCATCCATATCCGAATGGTTCTCCTGCCGGCGGCTTGCCCAGTATTGATGGTCGTCCGCATAGAACTCCTGCTCCAGCCTTAACAGCCCTTTTTCATCCAGCTGCCACTCCGGCAAAATCCGGAATATCCGCTCTGCATGCAGCGTTCTTCCCTCTGATTCCAGCTTTCGGTATGCTTCTCGTCTAAGCAGGCTTCTGGAGCATCGAACCGAGCGGTGGTAACTCCCGTCTATGAGATGTTCTGCTGCGATGTCGCAGCTTAAGTTCCACAGCCGCCCATTCCATTCTCCCCCTGTCGGATATTCTTTCCACAGATGCCGGAAAATACAATGGTATACCATATGCAGATACCCCCGGTTTACCAAAATCCGATTCTGCCGGTACAGTCCCCCAAGCTGCCGGGGATGAAAGTAAATTACTGCCCCATCGGTTCCAAAAGGACTCACATTTGCATCCATCTGATAGGAAAAGCTGCTCAACGGGACGTCCAGAAAACGCATTCCAAGATACAGTTCATCTCTGGATGCATTCCATATTTTATTTCCGAGCATATTCAGGCGCCCGGCTGCCTCTCGATGATCCATTTCATAACACCTCACTGCTCTCTGCCGCACGTTTCTATCTACTATTTTACGACATTTTTTTACATTATAAACTTATTGTTTAGAATTTTTCTACTTCTTTTATAAAATGAAAACACTTTGGACACATTTTTCTTTTATACTTAACGTCAGATAGTTGAAAAACAACTATCTCCCCCCTCATAAAGTTAAGACATCTGGGGTGCCATCTCCGGGTGTCACACTTTACTCTCATTCCTTTTTAGATAACTATATAGAAGAAGCTCCCTTTCAGGGAGCTTCTTCTTATATATTGATCTGCTGTTACAGTTTGCAGCCGGTCAGGCTGTGAACTGTAACAACGACCTATATCTCCCGCCATATCGAATCTTTGATTTCCTTGACAATCTATTTTTTTATTTCTATACTACTCCATATGGTATGTATCCGCCACAATCTGCCGTGTGAAAAAATGAAAGGAGTTCTGAACATGATTATTAAAAACGGATTTTTAGTCAATCCCGGCACACACACTTCCTATCGGGCGAGTCTTCGCGTCCGGAACGGGATCATTGAGGAGATCGCCTCGGATATCCCCGCCGCATCCTCAGAGGAATGTCTCGACGCAAAGGGGCTGACCATCGCCCCCGGGCTGATTGACACCCATGTGCACTTCCGCGATCCTGGATTTCCCCATAAGGAAAACCTTCATACCGGCTCCCTTGCCGCCGCGAAGGGCGGCTTCACCTCCGTGATCTGCATGGCCAATACATCACCTGTAGTGGATTGTGTGCCGGTGCTGCGTGATATTCTGGATCGTGCCCAAAACGAAAGCATCCGAATCTTCCAGACGGGAACCGTATCTCAGGGATTAAAGGGAAAGCTTCCATCGGATATGGCGGCGTTAAAAGAAGCCGGCGCCTGCGGTTTTACAGATGACGGGATTCCCATCACAGACGCCGCTTTCTGTTATCAGGCCATGCAGACAGCAGCAGCCCTCGGTGTGCCCATCAGCCTCCATGAAGAAGATCCTGCTTTTATCCGGAACAACGGAATCAACCATGGAAAAATCTCCGGACAAATGGGGCTGTATGGTTCCCCCTCCATTGCAGAGGAATCTCTGGTGGCAAGGGACTGCATGCTTGCCCTGCGCACAGGGGCGCATGTTGTCATACAGCACATCAGTTCCGAATATTCCGTGGAGCTTGTACGTACTTTCAAAAAACTGGGCGCCCGGCTCCATGCGGAAGCGACTCCCCATCATTTTTCCCTGACAGAAGATGCCGTACTCTCTCACGGCACACTGGCAAAAATGAATCCGCCCCTCCGTACCGAAAAAGACCGTCAGGCTATCATCCGTGGGCTTGCGGACGGCACCATTGATATCATTGCGACGGATCATGCCCCACACAGCGCTTCCGAAAAAGAAAAACCGTTTCCCAATGCGCCCAGCGGAATCATCGGTCTGGAGACCTCTCTTGCCTTGGGAATCACGTTCCTGGTACGCGAAGGACATGTAAGCCTTATGGAGCTTCTGGAAAAAATGACTGTGAATCCTGCCCGGCTGTACCATCTGCCTTCTGGAGGGATTGCAGAAGGCTGTCCGGCTGATCTGGTCATTTTCAGCCCAAAAGAACGCTGGATACCACAAAACTACCTGTCCTTGTCCTCTAATTCTCCATTTACAGGAATGGAACTTTACGGGAAAGTAAAGCATACCATATGCGGCGGCAGGCTGGTCTACAGCGAATGAAAAAAGGAATTTTCTTTTTGTTTATAATCTTTCCAGTTCTTTTATGAAATGAAAACACTTTGTACACAATTTTCGATTATACTAAACGTCAGATAGTTGAAACACAACTATCTCCCCCTCATAAAGTTTTGGATATCCGGGGAGAAATCCCCCGGATTCCGTACTTTACTCTCATTCCTTTTTAGATAACTATATGAAAAAAGCTCCTTACAGGAGCTTTTTTCTGTTATACTCAAAAGCATACACATGATCTGCTATATTTCTCTTTTTCACTTCAATCCTGTATTTAAAATCCTTTCCACCTCCTCCATTTCACGCAGGATAGATTGCCGGCGCTCCTGAAATAAAAGCCCCTTATTATGCCGGTAATATTGATCGCATCCATTCTCCCGGATGAACCATATACTATAATAATTCGCGTTCAGTTCCGTCATCAGGGCCACCATTTCCTGACTCTCCCCAAACGCCTCTTCCATAAAATCAAATACGTGGGTCAGTGTTTCCGAAGCGTGTTCTATGGCGGCTTCCCGGATATCTGCTTCCTTTCGGAACATCTCCTTCACCGCTTCGAACGCCGTATCCTCATGATGCGCTTCACACTGCGCGCCGCCCATCACCGCATCCTCATGGGATAGCTCCCCCTTTGCGCCGAGTGTAAACCGCTCCAACGCCGCAATGACACGCTTCATCACCAGCTCTTCCTGCCGGTCCAGCAGTTCCTTTTGCTCCAGATCCGCAAACTCCTTCTCTGCCAGGCGCCGCACATCCCCGATATTCTTTGTCCGCAGGTTCTCCTTATACCAGACAAGATATTGATGCAGCTTTGTCACATACGCGTCACACAGATAGCAGTCAGTGAACAATTCCCCCAATTTTCCGTTCAAAAGGCTTACAATGCTCAGATGTTCGTCAAATGCCGCTGCCTTTACTTTCTTAAGCATGCCCATGTCCCACTGGCCTTTCAGAATATCCTCCACACCATAATCCGCCCTGTATTTATAGTACAGTTCCAGATAATTTGCAAAATCCTTTGCGATCTTCTCATGCTGGATATACTGGTACACCACTTCCCTGTCGACATTTTTTCCAAGCTCCTCATATACCTTTATAAATTGAGAAAGGTCTTCCCAGCCTCTGGCTGTAGCGAATTTCTTTCCGTCCACAGTGGTTTCCACCCGGTAAAAATTCTGTTTCCGAAGCTCCAGATAGGATATGACCGCGGAATGGATTCCCTGCCTGTAAGCGTACTCCTTCCAGACGTCAAAATTCTCCTCCACGTCAATCTTTTTCAGCCTGCCTAAGGTCACCACATCGAAATCCCGCACGGATTTATTGTATTCGGGCGGATTTCCTGCCGCCGCAATAATCCAGCCCTCGGGCACTTTCTGGTTTCCAAATGTTTTCCCCTGCAAAAACTGAAGCATGGCAGGCGCAAGTGTCTCGGACACGCAGTTGATCTCGTCAATAAACAAAATGCCCTCTTTGATACCGGTCTGCTCAATCTTTTCATACACAGAAGCAATGATCTCGCTCATCGTGTATTCTGTCACCGAATACGTTCTTCCGCCGTATTGCCTTTCCCTGATCAATGGCAGTCCTACCGCGCTCTGCCGCGTGTGATGCGTGATGGTATATGCCACAAGCCCGATACGGCATTCTCTGGCGATCTGCTCCATGACCTGCGTTTTCCCAATCCCCGGAGGCCCCATCAAAAGAATCGGCCGCTGACGGATGGGCGGAATCCGGTATGCGCCGAATTCGTCTTTCGCCAGATAGCTTTCTATGGAATCTTTGATTTCCTGTTTTGCCCGCTTTATATCCATCTATGTCCACTCCTACAGTTCAAACCGTTTTCGTCTGTTTTCTGGAAACAGCAGATGTTTCTCATTCATCAGATAACTCAATATCTCCGGCTTCTTGTTCCTTGCTGCCGCATCCACCGCACTTTCCAGTCCTTCCCTGCTCCAAAGCCCTCTCCCTAAGATACACGCCAACGCTTCCGGCCTGTCCCGCTCCACCAGACGCCGCGCAATTTCCGGCAAATGCATTACCACATAGGATTCATACATTTTTTCGTACTCCGGTGTAAGCCTGTAAGGGGTACCCAGCCTGCAAAATATCATATCCTCCAATACTTCCGGTTTCTCCTGCGCGGCCGCCAGCGGAAACAGAGCGTCGTATTTCCTGTAGTCCATCTCCCGGCTGTAAAAGCACTGACGGTAGTTGTTTCCAACCCCGTGATGCTGTGTAAACAAGATTCTGGCCGGTGTATTCTCCACTGCCTCTTCGTAATGCTCAGGAAATACCAGCTTTACTTCCCGGACGTCCGCCGAATCTGCCTCTGTCTCAAATACAACATCGATCCGCTGCCATAGATCGCCCAGAATCTCTTTGACGCAGGATTTTTCTCCTTGCCTTAAGCGGACTTTCAATCGGTTCAGATTCCCGCATCCGGTAAATGCACCGCTGCCAATCCGCACCAGAGAATCCGAAAATTCCAATTTTCCCAGCTTCTTACACCCGTAAAAAATATAGTTCCCAATCTCCTCCACTGTATCAGGAAATACCACTTCCTCAACAGCCTCTCCTGCCAGCAGTTGTTTTGATCCTCCAGGCAAAGAATCCTCCGTCCATTCACAGACAGATTCGTCCTCTTTGCCCTTTCTGGAGGAAAATGCATATGCGGCCACTTTTTTTACCGGGATTCCCTCAATCTGCTTCGGAAGTTCCACCTTAGAATCCGAGCCAAAGCAACGGACAATCTCTATATGATCTTCATGGATCCGATACTGAATTTTCATCCTGTTATACCAACCGTATCCCGTTCTTTAGAATCTGCACCTTCCCCTGTTTTAAAAGCCTTCCTACCGCACGTTTAAAGGCTGCCTTGCTCATGCCGAATTCTTCCCGGATTTTCTCCGGATCCGCTTTGTCCGTAAATGGCAGTTCCCCGCCGTATGTACGGATGGCTTTTAAGACGGCCTGCGCGTCCTTATCCATCTGCTCCGGGATCTTCTCCCGCAGGCTTAAGTCCAGCTTTCCGTCTTCTTTTACTCCGGTCACCCTTGCTTCCACCCGGCTTCCCACACGAAGTGCATTGGTTACATCCTTTTTGGGGATCAAAGCAGAATACTTTTCGTCCACTGCCACAAAAACGCCGAAATTATTGCTGGTATCATAAATAATCCCGCTCACCTTATCGTCCTTTTTATAAGGAGAATCTGTGCGAAGCAGCGGGTAAACCTTCATGGTTGCACACAATCGGCCGCTTTTATCGATATAAAGGGATACCAGGCATTGGTCTCCCTTTTTTACCTTCGCTGTCTGCTGTTTAAAGGGCAGGAACAGATCCTTTTCCAGCCCCCAGTCCAGAAATGCGCCTACTTTGGTTACATCCGCCACATCCAATACCGCCAGCTGCCCCATCATAATCTTTGGCTCATGGGTGGTGGCAATGAGACGGTCATCCGAATCCTTATACAAAAATACTTCTACCGGGTCACCCGGTTCCACCTCCGGCGGAACCTGCTTTTTCGGGAGCAGCACACGCTGACTGTCATCTCCCAGATATACGCCGAAGTCTACCTTTTTCACAACCATTAATATCTGTTTTTCACCTAATTTCATAGCCCGTCTCACTTTCTCTTTATATAGAATCATATGGAGTCCCGAGGCTTAATATATGCCGTGCCACATGAACGCCGCTTGCAGAAGCGTGTGACAGAGAATGCGTCACACCGCTGCCGTCCCCGATCACATACAGTCCTTTGTGGATCGTCTCCAGATTCTCATCAATGTCCACTTCCATATTGTAGAATTTTACTTCCACGCCGTAGAGAAGGGTGTCGTCATTGGCCGTCCCCTGTGCGATCTTATCCAGAGCATAAATCATCTCAATGATGCCGTCCAGAATTCTCTTAGGCAGGACCAGGCTCAGATCCCCGGGCGTTGCCGATAGAGTAGGACGAACCAGCCCTTCCTCAATCCGTTTCCGGTTGCTCCGACGCCCCCGGATCAGATCTCCAAAACGCTGCACAATCACCCCGCCGCCCAGCATATTGGACAGACGCGCTATGCTTTCCCCATACCCGTTGCTGTCTTTAAAGGGCTCAGAAAAATGCTTTGCCACCAGAAGGGCAAAATTGGTATTGTCCGTCTGTTTGTCCGGATCCTCATAGCTGTGGCCGTTGACAGTCACAATCCCCTTCGTATTCTCATTGACCACGATCCCATGGGGATTCATACAGAATGTACGCACATTGTCCTCAAATTTTTCTGTCCGATAGACAATCTTGCTCTCATACAGCTCATCCGTAAGATGTGAAAAAATCTCCGCCGGGAGCTCCACCCGCACCCCGATATCCACACGGTTGGAACTGGTGGGAATTTTTAAGTCATTGCACACCTGCTCCATCCACTTACTGCCGCTCCTGCCAACGGAAACCACGCATTTCCCGCAGTCGTCAGAATGTTCCCCGCGAAAGACACGGAAGCCTCCCTCAAGGATCTCTATGTTGCTCACCTGATAATGAAAACGAAATTCTACTTTTTCTTTTAATTCTTCATATAGATTTTCCAGAACAACATAATTGATATCCGTCCCCAGATGCCGGACGGACGCATTCAGCAGGTTCAGCTTATTCATCAGGCAGAGCTTATGGAATTTCGAACCTGCGGTGGTATACATTTTTGTACCCTCTCCGCCGTGGGATACATTGATCTCATCCACATATTCCATCAGTGAAATCGCCTGCTTCTTCCCGATATGCTCGTAGAGCGTACCGCCAAAATCATTGGTAATATTATATTTTCCATCGGAAAATGCACCTGCGCCGCCGAATCCGCTCATAATCGCGCATGTCTTACAGTTCACACAGCTTTTGATCTTTTCCCCGTCAATGGGGCAGAGCCTCTCCTCAAGCGGGCTGCCCGATTCAAATACGGCGATTTTAAGATTGCTGTCTCCTTTCATCAATTCATATGCGGAAAAAATACCTCCCGGCCCCGCGCCGATAATAATCACGTCGTATCTCATTTTTTACTCCTTTTTACTTAAACTCTGCCACCACATAGGGGCTTCCCTGTTCATCGCACAGCTCCACAACCGTCCGTCCGTCTTCCTCCGATATCCCCGGGAAAATCCTGTCTCCCATGACCGCCGATTTTTTATAGTCCACACGCAGCTTATGTACCTGAAAATCTTCTGGCAGCACATCCATTGCCATCTGAATATACTGACAATTATTTACATGCTCATTGGTATCAATATGGGCGCGCCTTACCGGAAATGAAGGCAAGGCTTCTGTCCTCTCAGGAAGCCGGATCTTCCGCCCCTCATAATCCATCTCCAAAGGTTCCTCCACTCCATAGGGCGCAATATCCTTCTCCTCCGGCCTTGCCGGGCGTGCTTTTTCTGTATCAAAAAACGTCCAGATAGAATTGGCTGTCACGATCCGGTTCCCATTTTCATCATTGATAAAAAAATTCCGATTCCCGAAAAATCCCCGGAATCCTGTCGCCAGCGTCCCTACTGTAATCTTTTCTCCAAAAGCAGGGAAACGCTCAGCCGCAACCTGCCAATACGATAACAGCCATGCCCGGTTCCTCTTATGAAGGGCTGATACGCCTAACCCAATATCCTCGGACTGGAATGTACTGCAGTCCTGCAGATAATTCATCATTGCCGTCAGAGTCATCGTCCCCTGATGGTCTGTCTCGCTGTATCTCACCCTGCTGTCAAATGTATAGATCATTGTTCCCTGTCTCCTGTTTCTTACAATCCATTTTCTATTCTTTCCACTGTTCTGCAAAATACCATTTTATCCGAAAATCATCTGTCATAAATGCATACTCTTCTTCCGTAAGGACATTCTGCAGCGTTTCCTTGCTCTCCTTAGGGACAACCACATTTACCGCGTCCAAAAAACAGAGGCCCGGATATAAAACGCACCACCAGTTATGTCCCTTTGCATCTCCGATCTCCACCCGGAGCGCCTCATAATTTCCCGCAGGAAATGTCATGTCTCCATACGTCCTGTCCGGGAACCAGCAGGTAGTTACTGCGGCTGTGACCGGATAATCACAGCCGTTTTCTGCCGCGGTTTCCCGGCCAAGTTTTTCCAGGTCATCCACATGCCGGCGCATCCACCGCTTTGTGCCTGCCACATCCAGCCCGCCGGGCATCTGGGCTTCTAAATAGTCCAATATCCGATCCCTGATTGTCAGTTTCAGCTTCTGATCGCCGTCACTGTCGCTGTTGGCCAGAATATGGAACCGGAGTACCTCCTGGGCCAGATGCTCCTGCATCTTAGCCTGAGCTGCCAATCCGCTCCTCCACATCCCAAACCATGTGATAAGCGCCGCAATCACCAGCGAAAGCAGTATGATAATGCCTCTGGCGTATCTGTCTGTCCTTCCGCAACTTACTTTTCTGTCTTCCATATGTAACTTCCTCCATCCATATTCGGAATCTGCCCGTAAACCCCTTTTTGCCAGACAGCAAACAAGGCTTAAAAACAGAGAAATCCTTTGATATCGGAAGTATTGCCTTTTAAAAGGCAGATATACATTATTTTTATGAAAAAACTTTATCTAAAACCTTTCTCGTTGTAAATCCCTCTCATAAGAAACCAAAGACTTACTGCCCCCGCAGCAGGCCGCTTACGGTTTTCACCTGATTATCAATATGCTGGCAGGTTATGCGGATGGCCTCATCCTCATTCCCCTCTTCCAGAGCCCGTATGATATCCTGATGCTCCGCAAGAAGCTTGGGATGGCACTCCCTGCGTTTCAGGTATTCTACGCGGTAACGGTACATTTGCTCCCGAAAATTATTCAAAAGCTGAATCAGCCGCTCATTGTCTGTAGCGATATAAATTGCTCTGTGGAATGCCACATCCGCTTCCGCCACGACAGTAATATCGTCCTGTCCCAGAACTTCCTCAAATGCCTGTTCCGCTTCTTTTAATTCCGACAATCCCTGCAGGCTCATCCGCTCACAGGCCAGACGTACCGCAAGCGCTTCCAGAGAACGTCGGACTTCCAGTACATCCCGCAGGCTCTTTTCGGAAATCTGGGCGACCTCCGCCCCTTTCCGCGGAATCATCAGAACCAGCCCGTCCAGTTCCAGTTTACGGATGGCCTCACGGACCGGGGTACGGCTCACTCCCAGCTTATTGGCAAGCTGGATTTCCATGAGGCGTTCTCCCGGCTTTAATTCCCCCCGCAGGATTGCCTGGCGTAAAGTGTTGAAAACCACATCTCGAAGCGGAAGAAACTCATTTCTATTTACTTCAAATCCGGGTTCCATCCTTTAGTTCCTCCTTGCACTATGTACATTGGTTACATAGATCTGCTTTGCAAATCCGTTTTTTCTGATTCGCTCCTGAGCCTCTCTGGCCAGCGTCTTATTTTCAAATAATCCGAACACCGTGGGTCCGCTCCCGCTCATCATGGCATTCAGGGCTCCGGCGGCAATCATTTCCTGCTTGATATCAGCAATCACAGGATATCTGGAAATGGTCACATCCTCTAAAACATTTCCCATACACGCCGCTACATCTTTAAGGCTCCCCCTCTCCAACGCCAGAAGCAGTCCGTCAATATCGGGATGCGCGACAATTTGCATAGAATCCAATGCCTCGTAAACCAGCTTCGTAGATACGCTGATAGGAGGCTTGGCAATCAATACGGCGCATTTCGGCATGGGAGGAAGCATTGTCAGTTTCTCTCCTATCCCTTCCGCAAGCACTGTGCCGCGCATAATGCAATAGGGCACATCCGCCCCCAGCCTTACGCCCCTCTCCATCAGCTCCTGCTGTGAAAGGCGCAGTCCATAGAGACGGTTCATGCCGAAAAGCACTGCCGCCGCATTGGAACTGCCTCCCGCCATGCCTGCCGCCACCGGGATATGCTTTTCCAATGTGATCCGGACGCCGCCCGGCAGATCAAATTCTTCCATCAGCATCTGCGCTGCTTTATATGCAATATTGCCCGAGTCTACGGGAAGATAGTACAAATTGGACACCAGCTCAATGCCTGGAGCTTTTTTCTGCTGAATCCTGACATGATCATACAGATAAATCGACTGCATGACCATGCGCACATTATGGTAACCGTCCTCCCTTTTTCCCAGAACATCCAATCCCAAATTTATTTTTGCAAGCGCCTTTAAATCCATTTGCATGGCCTTTCACCCTCCTGGCTGTCTGCATTTGCATTGTCGGTATTTTTATCACTGTTTTCCGTAAATCGCGAAAAATCCTCATTAAAAGCCGCATTCTAATGAGGATTTTAGGAACTGATGGAAAAAAATTTTCCATGCAGTTCCTTACTATACAAGATAATCAATTAAAATCTTTCTCTGTCAATATGATCCGGTCTGATCCGTCTCTGTTCTTTCCAAGCACCCGCTTCACAAGCTTTTTCGCCGAGGCTTTCTGGGAATGCTCCATGGCCTCGTCCATCACTTCTTTGACTTCTGCGATTGTGACGGCATGGTCTTCCCTCTGCAGCATGTCAATCCGGCTATACAGGGCCAGGATTCCCATCTCGTCAATCTGATATCCGTTCTCCTGGGCATACGCCTGCCCAAATGTCACAAGCTCATCATTGATCAGGATCGGCACCTCCAGTCGGCTGGTAAACTTTCTGCGGAATTCCCTGTTGGACGTCAGAAGACGATCCAAAGGTTTTCTCTGGTCTTCCAGCACGATCAAAAGCTCTCCGGTATCTCTTTCCATTGCCTTATTCACTCTGGCAACCGTCTTCTCATTCATCTTTCCGGCTTTTTCGATGATCAGCGCCCCTCCATAGAGCTTGCTGAAAATATCACTGATTTTCTTCTTATTCAGGGAGTCGCCCGTCACAATGGCCACTTTTCCCTGGCGGATGTTGCGCTGTTTTTGGATTGCCTTTACCACGTCGACTGCAAGCACGGTCTTTCCATTGCCTTTATTTCCTATAATCAGGAGATTGCCGGTACTCGAAGTTCCCTGCCGGTTCGTGCAATTCTTATCCTGCTCCAAAACATCCACGAGCTGTTCGCTCATGCCGCGCACTGGAACAAAATAGGAAAACAGCTTTTTCTGCTCTTCCGTAAGCCCTGCACGGGTGCCGATTCCACTCTGTGTCCGAAGATCATATCTTCCATGTACAACAAATCCCGTATCTGACAGTGACAATGCATCTGAAATCTCGTCCATAGGCAATGGCGCGGTCTTTCCGGTAGCGATCAGCTTCGCGGTTTCCTTTCTGCTGAGCGGCGTTGTCTTCGAAAGGATGTCTATCTCCTCTTCCTCCTCCGGCATCTCGCGTTCGTCATACTCCTCCCCGTAGCCGTCGTTGGGACTAAATTCATCCTCCAGATTGGCCTCTACCGAAGCTGCGTCATACTCATATTCGTCTCCGTCCGCATAGCCGTAGGCGTCTTCGTAATATTCGTCTTCTTCATCCCCGTAGTCTTCAGAATATTCGTCCTCATACTCTCCTTCGTTGCCCGGCTCATATTCTTCATCGTCATAACTGTCTGCATACTCCGATTCTGTATCTTCATACTCCTCCGAATAGCCTGATTCTTCTTCATACTCCTCTGTATACTCTTCCGCATAACCTGAGTCTTCCCCGGCATACTCTTCTGCATAGCCGTCCAAATTGGATTCTGCCTCTTCGTACCCTTCTGCATCATCCGGCTCCACATCTTCATATTCTTCAGCATAACCGGATTCTTCCTCTGCAAAACCAGTTTCTGTTTCGTCAAATTCTATCCCATTTCCAGGCTCTTCTTCCTCTTCTTGATACTCTATCTCAAATCCACGTCCGTTTCCTGCACCTTCCCTGATATCTCCATTCTCTAAGATATCCTCGTATTCCTCTGTAGCTTCTACTTCATATTCCCCGCCAAAACTGATTTCCATATTTTCATCGTATTCTTCGGATATGGATTCTTCAATCTGTATGGGCAGTCCGTCTTCGTATTCCGGATCGTCCAGAACATCATCATAATCCTCAAACCACTCTGAGGACTCGTCTACACGGAGCTGCTTTGCAATCTCTCCCATATTCTCCGGCTGTCCGTCCGAAATCGGTTCTTCTGCTTTTCTGTCTGCCGGCTTTACTTCCCCAGGCTCTTCTTCCGAAACCACTCCTTCTATTTCATCAATCAATTTCTGGATATCCGGCGAAAGGATCGGTTTTGTTTCCTGTGTTTTTTCCGCCGAAGCGGTTCTGCCCTTCTCTGTCCTGCGTACTCGTGATTCCACCGCTTCTTCTGCCTCCAACTCCAAAGAATCCATCATATCATGCCCCGTCCCACTGTCGGAAATTTCCAGCGGTTCCTCCTCCAGTGTATCCATACCAGCCATAATATCCAAAAGACTCATCTGCCCCTCAATCTGATTCTTATGCTCCTCGGCAAAAGACTTTGAAGGTTTCACATTCCGATTCTGGCCGGCATGTTCCGTCTCATCCGGCTCTGCCGGCGATTCCTCGATATCTTCATAGGGTTCTGCAATCTCATCCCCGGCTTCCGTATCTTCCTCATACGATTCTACAGGGGTATCTCCGGATTCCCCATCTGGCTCTTCAGGAATTCCCCCGCTCTCCTCATCTGGCTCTGCGGAAAGTTCTTCTACTTCCTCATACGGCTCTGTGGTTATATCTTCTGTATCTTCTTCTACTTCTTCATATGTCTCTGCGGTTACCTCTTCGGCATCTTCTTCCAACTCCTCAATGCTTCCCTCTTCGGCATCCAGCTCTGCGATGGCCTCCCGTGCCTCTGCATCCAATTCCCGCATCAACTGCTGTGCGGCCGCATACTGCTCATCGATTGGACCCCCGTTTTCCCCATACCGGCCCCCTATTGCTTCTCCGGCCTCCGCATATAACTCTTCCAATGTCTTTTCTGACCGCAGCGCCTCTTCCTTCGGCTTTTGAACAATTCCTTTCTCTTCCTGTAATTCCAGACGGATGGGCTCCATAATCGTGGTGGCGGCGTCCAGAGTCGATTTATGTTCCTCTTCTTCCTCCGGCCCCGGGATCAACTCTTCCAGATCCGGATCCACCTTGAGCTCCCGGAGTCCCTTTTGATGGGACAGCTCATCGACCAGATTCAGATCTACCACAGCTTCTATCTCTTCAATGGCATCTTTCAGTTTATCTTCATCAAATGTGACATCCGTACTGACCGGATCACTGGAAGAATCCTGCACTTTATCCTCTTCTTCCATTCCCAGATGCAGCAGGCTTTTGAGGGCTTCATCTAATTTCATGGTGTTGCCGATCTTCCTGCCCTTTGCGTCAATCATTCTGGATTCGGGAATAATCCTTTCCGGTTCTGACTCTGCGCTTTCCTCTGTCTCTCCCGAAGCTTCTTCTACACTGTCTTTGGTTGCGGCTGCTGCTTTCTCTTCCTGATATTCCACTACATTGGGCATCTCCACCGTCTCATTCGACAGGCCTTCAAACCGGCGATCATACTTTTCCTGTTGGGAAGGCGTCAGAGGCTTATATTTCATCTTAAGCTCCATCGCCTGATAGACATATTTTCCTTCATTAAACCACAGGATCAAATCATCGCATTCTTCCAGGCACTTAGCCGTCAGCCCGGCTTCCTGATAAAGCTTTGCCAGTTCATATGCCCATTCTTCTATATACTCTCCCTTTTTAAATGCTTCTAATGCCTCTATCTGCTGGTCGAGCGGAGCCCTCTGCGCGCGCAGGATCTGATAACGGAGTATGTACTTATTGGGGTCGTTCGGCGCAATCTGCTGAAAATCATCGTAATAATCAATCGCCTCATCCACATTCTTTGTCTTCAATGCCAGTGTACAAAGCCGGTAGATAATCTTCCGGCTCCCTTCTGCACGATGATAAGCAATATTGAGAACCTCATAGCTTTTCTGATAATCTCCGTTTTTTTCATAAATATCACTGACATCTGTCAGCATTCTTGAATTGCGCACCCGTTTCCAGTCAATACTGTCTGCAATCTCCGCAGCCTTACTAAATGCACCGTCCCCCATAAGTTCAAGCATCTGTTCTGTCTTCTGCTTATACTCATACTTGTCCACTGCTGTTCACCTCATTATCCTTATTTTCATGCCGTACTCTTTACTGTACATTTCTTCCAAATGCCCACTCTCCATTGGGCGCAATTCATCCCTATCCGGCATCCAGCTCTGGAAAGCCTGATAGTTGTCATAAATTCATACGCAAATTGTAATCATTCTGTCAATAGTTTACCATAACTATTCTAAATTGTCAAAAAAATGCATCCTCAAATCTACTTGAAGATGCATTTTACTTTTATTTTATTTTAAATTTTATTTTAAAATCGGAGGAATCTCTCAATCCCACCCCTGTAAGGCTCTTACTCTTATATCAATCGTATAAACAGGCCGCTGAAAACTACGATGAAGCTTCTACATAAGGCATACGATTTAAAATACCCTTCCCTCAATGTTTCTTCGCTCCGAACACTTAGCAATATCTTCCCGCGCTTAGTGCAAAAGCACATCAAAATCCATGTTGAGATCTTTTCGAACCTGATATTCTGATGCTTCCTTATACATCTTGGAAAATCCTGTTTATCAAGTGGTACTGATATTCAATATGTCTGCAGATGTTGAGTTTCTTAAATCTAATCCGGCAACTTCTCTTCCGCTCTCCGACTGTTTTATCCCTTTCACTCTTATTGTGCCGGCTCTTTTATCTGAAATAAGTAAAGGCCTCTTCTCCACAGGGATGTCCGCCTGCCGTACCACCAACATATTGAATTGAAAGAATCTCTGTCATGTCCATGGGCCTTTACCTCCTTTTCTGATATTCCACCTCTTTACCGAAACAAATTCCAGTAGAAATTACTTGTAATCCTGCCGGATATAGCTCCTGTATAAGATATCTTATCTAATTTCTAATCTCTTTTGGATTGAATTTATAATAGCATATGAGCCTTTATTTGTCAACGCATTTTTTTAAATTTTTTCTAATAGATTCATAATTGTCTATTTTGTATATATTTTTCAGACAATTAAGCCATATCTCAGTTTCAGCAAACAGAATTTTTTCTGTATGAAAAGGAAATCTCCGCACACAACACCCATTTCCGTACCACAGGAGACAGACGATGCAGGGAACATATTTTTTCGGGCAACGATCTGTTTTTTCCTTTCCGACAGCATAGGAAATCAGCGGATCTCCGCACCGGCAGGCATCTCTTTTTCCGGTACCACGAGGGAAAGATTCCCCGCGGCATCCTCTGCGCAGAGCAACATGCCCTCAGAGAGGACTCCTGCCAGCTTTGCAGGTTTGAGATTCACCAGCGCCATCACCTTTTTACCCACCATCTCTTCCGGAGTGTAATATGCTTTGATGCCTGATACAATCTGTTTTACCTGGCTTCCGATCTTCACCTTTGAACAAAGAAGCTTTCTGGATTTTTTCACCTCTTCGCAGGCAATGATTTCCCCCACCTGAAACTGCATGGCGCCAAACTGGTCAAACGTAATCTCCGGCTTTGCCTCAATATCAACCACAGCCTCCTTATCTGATGTTTCCTGTCGGGACTCTGCTTTTTGAGACGTCTCTGTCTGGCCATGGCCGCCCGCTGCTCCCTCTACCGGCGGGTGGAGTTCTTCCACCTTCTTCATGACTTCTTTCAGATCCAGTCTCTGGAAGAGGATTTCCGGTTTGTCTGTCACGTGTCCGCCGTTCAGCTGAGCCAGAATCTTTTGGCTGGTAGACGGCATAAATGCTTCCAGGAGCCTTCCGCCTTCGGAAATTCCCTGTATCAGATTCCAAAGCACGGTTTCCAGACGGTCTTTTTTCTCTTCGTCCTTTGCCAAAATCCAGGGCATGGTCTCGTCAATGTATTTGTTGCAGCGTTTAAACAGATTAAAGATCTCGGTTATGGCATCCGCCACACGCAGCTTTTCCATTTTCTCGTCCACGGCTTTTCCTGTATTCTCCATGACTGATTTCAAGTCCGCGTCTACCGTTTCAGCGGCTCCCTTGTCTGTCACCGCGCCGCCAAAATACTTATTGGTCATGGAAACGGTGCGGTTCACCAGATTGCCCAGTGTATTTGCCAGATCGGAATTTAAGCGCTCCACCATCAGCTCCCATGTGATGACGCCGTCATTTTCAAAAGGCATCTCATGAAGCACAAAATAACGGACCGCATCTACGCCGAAGAAATCCACCAGTTCATCCGCATAAAGCACATTGCCTCTGGATTTACTCATCTTGCCGTCCCCCTGAAGCAGCCACGGATGCCCGAAAATCTGCTTTGGCAGCGGAAGATCCAACGCCATGAGGAAGATCGGCCAGTAAATGGTATGGAAACGGATGATATCTTTCCCGATCAGATGCAGATCCGCAGGCCAGTCCTTATGGAACTGCTCCGTACTCTCCCCGTCACATTCATATCCAATCCCCGTAATGTAATTGGACAGCGCATCCAGCCATACATACACCACATGCCCTGGATCAAAATCCACCGGGATTCCCCATTTGAAGGACGTTCTGGACACACACAGATCCTGCAGGCCCGGAAGGAGGAAATTATTCATCATCTCATTTTTCCGGGAAACAGGCTGTATAAATTCAGGATGCGCATGAATATGCTCAATGAGCCTGTCGGCATATTTGCTCATTTTGAAGAAATACGCTTCCTCTTTCGCCGGCTGCACCTCGCGCCCACAGTCGGGGCATTTTCCGTCCACAAGCTGGGACTCCGTAAAGAACGACTCACAGGGCGTACAGTACATGCCTTCATAATATCCTTTGTAGATGTCACCCTTATCGTACATCTTTTTGAAAATCTTCTGCACCTGTTTCTCATGATCAGCATCGGTGGTGCGGATAAACTTGTCATAGGACGTATCCATCAAATCCCAAATCCTTTGGATTTCCGTTGATACATTGTCTACGAACTCCTTTGGAGTAAGACCCTGCTCTTTGGCTTTCAGCTCAATCTTCTGCCCATGCTCATCGGTTCCGGTCTGGAAAAACACATCATATCCCCGGCTCCTTTTATAGCGCGCTATGGCGTCTGCCAGAATAATCTCATATGTGTTCCCGATATGCGGTTTGCCGGATGTATAGGCAATCGCAGTTGTGATGTAATACTTTGGTTTCTCTGACATTTTTTCTCTCCCTTTCTATCTTAAAAACTTGAAATGTCAAGGCTCAATCTTACGCACTTCCCGGTCATAGGTAAAAATCCCGTTGACTTCCTCTTCCACATCGCTAAGCTGTGTATAGACGCTGGCGCACAGTCCGTTTGGAATCTGCTCCTTCACTTTCTGCATCTGCTTTTTATAGGCCGCATTCAGGCTCTCCTTCGTCTCATGCGTCCCATATCCATACAGCTTATCACAGGCGCTGTGTTCCTCCATCCGCAGCGAATAGCCTCCAAATTCCGATAATACGGTCGCCCGCTTCTTTTCGGGCGTAACGGCCAGCTTAAAAAAATAATTATGCATACTCTGCATATCTCCGCCCTTCTGGTCAAACCAGCCGCTTGCCTGGTCAATCAGGCGGGTAGGATCACATTCCCGTGCAATCCTTGTCATGTCTTCTGTCTGGAACTGCCCCCAGCCTTCATTAAAGATCACCCATACTGCAATGCTCGGATGGCCTTTTAAATGCCGGATAGTCTCTTTCATCTCCCGGACAAATTCCAGCCGCCCTTCTTTATGGGTACGGGAGAGCAGACGGGTATATACATCCGCCATCTTCCATTTCCGCCATGAAATCAGCGTAGCTGCGTAGGTCACAAACCAATGCCTGTAGTAGGTTCCTCCGTTGACCATATCCTGCCACACGACCATACCCAGACGGTCACAGTGATAGTACCACCTCTGAGGCTCAATCTTAATGTGCTTGCGGATCATATTGAACCCAATCTTTTTCATTTCCTGAATATCAAAAATCATTGCTTCATCCGAGGGTGCAGTGTACAGCCCGTCCGGCCAGTATCCCTGGTCAAGCACCCCGTTCTGAAACTGTACCCGCCCGTTCAGGCGGATACGTGGAATCCCCTGTTCGTCGTTCTCTATGGTAAAGGAGCGCAGGGCAAAATAACTTTCCGCCATATCCTCTCCCATAGCCACAGTAAATTTATACAGCCATGGTTCTTCTACTGTCCATGGCCGTATTACCGGAATCGGGATCTCGATATACCGGCCCGACAAGCCGGAAACTTCTGACAGCGTCTCTTCCGGCTGTACGCCCTCCCCGTCAGCCTGATGGACATGGGAAGGCGCCTTAAGCCGGATTTTCACCGGAAGCTCCTCATCTGACCGTACAAAAATCCGTACCAGCCCTTTCTCCAAATCCGGCTCTGTCCGTAGTTCTTTTATAAAATGCTTCGGTACGTATTCCATCCACACAGTCTGCCAGATGCCGCTCTGTGCGGTATAAAACATCCCGCCTTTTTTTAATTTCTGCTTTCCTTTTGCATGATAGGATGTGTCGCTTAAATCTTTCACCGCGACTATAATTTCATTTTCCGTCTGCCGTTCCTGTACAGAACGCTCCCTGAATTCCCCATCTTTCTCCGCCCACTGCACATACTCGGTGATATCTGCGTAGAACGGAAGATATCCTCCCGCATGCCTGGCCGCCTCTTTTCCGTTTACATACACCCTGCATGCCTGATCCACCGCCCCGAAGTGCAGCAGCAGATGCCGTCCTTTTAACTCTATGGTGGGAAGCTTTAGCCGATACCATAGATACTCGTCCGGCCAAAGCTGTCTTCCCACCCCGGAAAGCGCGCTTTCCGGGGAAAACGGCACCAAAATCTTTCCATCATATTCCACAGGCCTGCGAAAAGTCTTTGTGATCGCATAATCCCAATATCCATTTAGATTCACATAACTGTCCCTCTTCAAAAGCGGACGCGGATATTCCTGAAGAACACGGCTGCTGTCGAGTTCTTTTCCCCAGCGTGTATATAACTGCTTCATAGCTTTCCCCTTTTTTCGCAAACCCAATTTCAACAATGCTGTTCTTCTTCCTTTATCGTTTTTGCGACCAGTGCAGAATGGCTTCCCATATTTACCACAAGCTCTCCGTTCTCGATAATGTATTCATCCCGCCTTGTCGTAAATCCCTCTTCATAGGAATAGATCAGCCGTTTCATCCTTCCGGTCCTGGGTACTTCCGCAAGCCATGCCGGAACCGTCACTTCCCGGAGATTTTCATTGTTATTTATGATCACAATAATCTGCTCGTCCCCCTGAAACCTTCCGTAGGACAACACCTGATTATCCCAGTACAACATACGTAAAGACCCTGTGCGCAAAACCGGTTCTGTCTTATGTATCCTGATCATCTCCCGATGGAAATCCAACAGACGATGATTTTCATTTCCCCACGGATAAGTCCTCCTGCTGTCCGGATCGGTGAATCCGCAAACGCCTGCTTCATCGCCATAATATACAGTCGGCGCGCCCACCCATGTCATCTGTACTGCCACTGCCTCCGACATGACCGCGCAATTAACACCTTCATTTGCGGCCTGATGCCCCCTATTGTCCAATCTTCCCACCACATGGTTTGTGCGGGTCAGAAAACGGGAATGGTCATGGTTGGATAATTCATTCATAGCCGTCTGCAGAGACGGGGTCAGCATGCAGGACATAAAATGGTTCATTGAGTTTACAAAATGATCCGCATTCCCATATAGATCCTCCCGGTATTCGTCACTGTGCTTCTCCATCCCGGTCAGGAACCACGTCAACGGCTCCATGAAAGCGTCGTAATTCATCACGCTGTCCCACTCATCTCCCTGTAGCCACTCCGTGGGATCTCCATAGTGTTCCGCCAGAATCAGGGCGTCCTTGCGGACACTTTTGATTTCTTTACGGAAGCGCTTCCAGAAAGCGTGGTTGTAATCGTTCGTATGTCCTAAGTCAGCCGCCACGTCCAGACGCCAGCCATCCACATTATACGGAGGGGAAACCCACTTTTTACCGATTTCCATGATGAAGTTTCCCAGCTTTTCCGAATCTTCGTAGTTCATCTTCGGCAGCGTATCATTCCCCCACCAGCCGTCATAGCTCGCATTATACGGCCATGCATTGTCCTCATCATTAAAGAAATGGAAGAAACTGTGATAAGGACTTTCTTTGCTGACAAACGCCCCTTTTTCATAGCCTGGCTGCGACTCATAGATTCTCTCCCGATCCATCCATTTATTAAAGGAACCGCAATGGTTAAATACCCCGTCCAATATCACGCGCATTCCCCGTCGGTGGATTTCTTCCACAAGCCGGATAAACAGCCGGTTGCTGGCCTCTAAATTCTCCTGATTGCCCACACGTTCCTGATACATCTCGGCGTTCACATTATTTTCCGCTCCTTCAGGCAGCGGATCCTTCGTGTCCCTGACGATCTTTCCCACATGGGGGTCAATATAATCATAGTCCTGAATGTCATATTTATGGTTAGAAGGCGATACAAACAGAGGATTAAAATAGATCACTTCTATCCCCAGCTCCTGAAGATAATCCAGCTTTTCCATGACCCCCTGCAGGTCGCCTCCATAAAATCTGCGGACGTCCATGGCTCTGGGCGGTTCATTCCAGTCCCGCACCCTTTCAACAGGCAATCCTATATAAATATACTCTCTGTCTTCTACATCATTTTCCGGGTCTCCGTTACAGAAACGGTCCACAAAAATCTGGTACATGACCGCGCCCTTTGCCCAGGCCGGCGTTGAAAATCCGGGTACGATCTGAAACGCATAGTGCGGCTTGATATCCTCTGAGACACCGGTGCGGTTATAATAACAGACCTCCTCGCCGCAGTGAATCTCAAAACAATAGGTAAACGGCTCTTCACCGAGCTTCCACTGAATCTCATAATAGTCAAACGCTTCCCTTGGAAACACTCGCTCCATCTGATAAATCCCGGAATCCGCGACAAGCAGGACTGTATCCGCATTGCCCCGCGCAGTACGGAAACGCAGCCGGATTCTCTCTCCCTTCCCGGGCTCCGGCGGAATCACATAGGAAGAAGTCCCGTCGCAGAACAACGCATCTCTGTCCATCCTGCGGTCTCCTTTTTGTTTGATATCTTTCTGGATTTCTTCCGTATCCCTGTTCCTTTTTCCGTCCTTTTGCGCTGCCGCTTCCTCCGGCGGCACTGCATGATACTCTTCCGGCTGCCGGATCGTCTCCGGCTCTTGATGCCTGCCTGCAGGCTCTTCTGTTTTGGATGCCGCTTTTTCTAAATCCGGGTCTGCTGATTCCTGCTGATCGAGGACAACCGGTTTTTCCGAATCTGAGTCTGTACTTTCCTTTTCATTCACGGACGCCGG
>CATKXE010000010.1 GCA_949840465.1 uncultured Lachnospiraceae bacterium
TTAGATTAAATGGGGGGAGAATGATAAATAAAGAGTATGGAAAAAGGAGCTTTTGCGGCATTATAACAGTTGAGATGTCATATCTGATTCCTATTGTACTCATTGTTTTTTTATTAATAATTTATACGGTTTTTTACTACCATGATAAAAATATTTTAATTGGGGCTGCAAGTGAAACTGCTACAGTGGGGGCACAGATGGAACGCAGGCCAGATAAAAAAGGTCAGGTAAGTCTGGAAGAATTTTATCAGGAGCGGATCAGAGGAAAATTAATATTTTTTTCAGGTGTGCAAATATCTGTGAATACATCAAGAAAATGGGTAGAAATTGAGGCATATGCAAGCAGAAGAAAAATGCACATCCATATCCTTCAGAGAGCTGCAATTACAGAACCTGAAAAGGCAATCAGGAGGAAATGGCTGATAGAAAATATTGTCCATACGGACGAAGCTGACAGTAATAATTGTTTAGATGATGCTGGCACTAATAATAGGAGCAATAGTGGAGATATAGAAGGTATAGAAGGGGCAGGCTTAGACTAACTTTTAGGAGGTGCTTTGGTATGCCGCAAGCAGAATTTGAGACAAAATTAAACAGGGTTTGCCTGCATATTTATAAGGAAAAACATTATGAAGAGGATTATCAGATGCCCATGCTGCGGCGGAATAAACTGGATGGGATTTTAGAGGTTGATGGATGTGAGGTGGAAGGGAGGGCAAGATATACATACGAAATCAGCGGTATGGTTTCTATGAAATCTATGTACAGTAATACCTGTATAAAAAAGAAGGAAATCTATGATATTGTAACTCGTATTTTAGAGGTAACGGAGACTTTACAAAAGTATATGCTTAATCCAAATTGTCTGGTTCTAAAACCAGAATATATATTTAATAAGGAAGGACAGTGGTCTTTCTGCTATTTTCCAGATATGGAAGAAGATTTATGCAGGCTATTCCATGAGCTGACGGAGTATTTTGTCAGAATGCTGGATTATGAAGATACAGAAGGAATCTTTTTAGCCTATGAATTGCATAAGGCCACATTACAGGAACATTATGATCTTGAGCTTATTATGAGGGAATATAAATTACATGAGACAGAGCGAAAAAAGACTTTTAAAGAAAAACATAGGGCATCTGTACATCAAAATAAAGAAATCTACAAAAATTCAAAAAGTTCAAATGAAAATGCTGGTTCCTATGGAAATAATAAAAAGAATGTTCAGAATCAGACCATATATGGGCAGAATCAAAATAAAAAGGATTATCAGGAAACCAGTATATTATTGGATGAAATCCACCCATCCCGAAGGGAAAATAGCGGCTCCGAAAAAGAAGATTCTAATAAAGGAATTGGTAATATATTTTATTTAACAGATGAAGAGGAGAAATATGGGAAAGAACAGAGCAATAAGATACATGAGAAATATGAACCAGCGCAGAATACAGATACCATTCGAGAAAAGGGCGGCTGGTGGAAGTCATGGAGGAAAGCAGCGAATGGTATACGCAGGAAACGCTGGGGGAGTTGGGAGGACCTGATTTTAGAAACGGATGGACAGGATGAGGAAAACGGATTATAATGATAGCTGATATAAGTAAAAGAAAAGGAGCGTTTACTTTTGAAGTTGGATGAAGAACAAAGGGCCGTTTGTACAATAGGATTGATAGCAGTTAATATAATCATATTTTCTATATTTATGTTTTTAGGAAAATCGGATGATGTAATGTTCATGTTGGATTATGGGGCAATGTATGAACCCTATGTGATAGAAGGAAGGGAGTATTATCGTTTTGTGACCAGCATGTTTCTACATTTTGGAATAGAGCATCTTCTGAATAATATGATCATGCTAGGTGCCCTTGGATTTAATTTGGAGCCGGAAATTGGAAAAATCCGATTTCTCCTCATTTATTTGTTTAGTGGAATTTTTGGAAATATCTGTTCTCTGCTCTGGAATACTGCACGAGCTGAAACCGTAGTATCTGCAGGAGCTTCCGGTGCAGTGTTTGGTTTGATGGGAGCGCTTCTGGGCATTGTAGTCAGATATAAAGGCCGTATGATAGGCAAGCTAAATAAGAAAAAGATTCTTCTTCTTGCTGCTCTGAGTATATATATTGGACTGACGACAGCAGGTGTTGATAATGCAGCACATATTGGCGGATTGGCCAGTGGATTTATTCTTGGTATGATGTTAGGTGCGGCAAAGAATCAATCGAATCCTAAGTGAATACTGTGGGGCATCTATTGGGGGAGTGTTATTGTAAAAACAGCCCCCTGTCCATTTTTTGAAGATACCGAAATAGAGCCTCCATGAGCTTCGATGATACGTTTTGAAAGGGAGAGACCGAGGCCAGTCCCTTCCTTTTTATACGTTTTAAAGGGCTCAAAAATAGATTCCATATGTTCTTCAGGAATTCCGCAGCCACTGTCTTTTACCTGAATCGTCAATATATCTTTCTTATGTGCAGCGGTGAGAAGAATCGTTCCTTTTTGTTCAATAGCTTCCGCTGCATTGCGGAGAAGGTTCAAGACAACTTCTTCAAGTTTGATTTTGTCACCTGTAAATTTTCCAAGGTTAGCAGGAATAGAGGATGTAAATTCAATATCTGATTCCTTTTCATCCAGCGAAATGGCAAATGATATTGCAATATTTTTCAGCAGATGTTCAATGGAGAAAACAGAATAGCGCAGAGTGTTCCCATTGTTGAATGTAGAAAGCTCATCCAGAAGCTGCTGTATAAATGTAATGTCCTCCATTGTCTGTTTCCAATGTGAAAAATCTTTTGTCTCAGGGTGTTGATACTGTATCATCTGGAGAGCAGAAGATACCAGTGTCAGCGGATTGCGAATCTCATGTGCAATGGTCGATATCGTGGTATGATGATTTTCCAGCAGTTGATTAATAATCTGTCTGGCATCTTCATTTTCTTCCATGAGCCGATTCATTTTATTAATATCTATATTCTGCATCATAAGATTCGTCCTCCTGCCTATTCCTGTTTTTGCTTTAATATCTTATCTATCACCTGCATGGAAACGGTCTTGGAAGCCTTTTGGTTTTCAGCCGCTACTTCTCTTAATTCCGTCCGTAGGATAGGTATTTCCTTTGGGGCATCTATGGCCAGTTTTACCCAATCAGCTCCAGTGTCAACAATAGTCAATGTGATATTGTCATTGATAGAAAGGGATTGTCCTTTTCTTCGTTGTAGTATGAGCATATTACCGTTCCTCCTTCATCATTTCGCCAAGTGCGTGCCGGAACGTATAATCTGTATGTTCCAGGATAATCTGTTTTGCCTGCCGGTTCAATGCGTTAACGATGAGAGGAGCTTTTAAGTTTACTGTGGATTCTGCCACGGAGTCACGAATAACACTGATTACATAGTAAGAAATATCATCTGACGACTCAGCTTTGAGCTCGTCCATATCCTGTCTGGATAAAGTGGGAGCATAGTCAGGGAATATTCCAAAGGGGTTCATTAATATAAAAGAAAGCGTCTCATCTTCCAGGCTTTGTAGAGAAATCAGGGAATCATTATCTTCATGAAAAGGGATAGGAAGATATTCTGTATAGGATTCAAATCCAATTAATCCGTTTATAATATGAATTGGTTCATTTGCTTCATATGAAACATTTCCGAAATAGTTTGCGTTAATTTGCAATTTATAATACCTCCTGATAGAAAAATCAGTATAATAAGACCACAGCAGACTGTGGAAACAGCATAAGTATTTTTATAGCTTATACAGAAAAAATAAAGTGTAAAAAGTAAGGGCTTATATTAAGCCCTTACATCTAATGGTTCATAATCTGGATTTGCGCTCTTCGGTACATAAATAGGACCGCCTACGTATTCAATCACTACCTGAGGACGCTGTGTAATTGACATCTCAATATCACCTGGGATGAATTCAAAATTGCCGTTAGCCACCTTCAAATCAAAATTCAGCTTATCCATCTCATAGTTGATTGTCAAATCTGGAGCTTCGTAATCAATATCCACAGGTGCGGATGGAGTAAATCCAAGTTGGAATTCTCCAGTAGGCTGAGCCGTCCTCTGTTGGAGAATCTGTCCAATCACATCCTGCCCAATATCGGCTTTCAATAAAAGCTGGCCTTCCTGTGCTAACTGTGCAGTTGCGCTATAAGCGGCCTGCTGTCCTTCAGAAGCAGCCTGCTTTACACTGGTAGCTGTTGTAGGAACAACAGAATTTCGTGCATTAAATGAATCCAGTCTTAATTTGACAGGACGACTTTTAATTGACAGTCCGCCTTCATTTTTATGAATCTCCAATTCTGCGCTGGAACGTGAATATTCTAAACGCGCATTGTTCACCTTTAATTCATACTGAATGGGAACAGTCGTAATCTGAATGAGTTGATCCATGAAATATGCCTCCCTTCTCTCTTATTTTTTATTAACGCATATAATCAATAAATGAAGGTGTCAAAATGTTATTTCCTACTTTCAATGAAGCATTATACACATACTGTGCCCAGGAAAAATCCATGATAGCTTCAGCCATGTCTACATTTACTACATTTTCGTAATCCTCGGCAATCTGGATTTTGTTATTTTCCAGTCTTTCTTCTGTAGTAGTCAGGAATTCTGTCTGAGTTCCAAGTACGGTAACTCCTGAGAGAAGATCATTACGACCATTTTCAAACTTCCCGACAAGTTCTTTATATCTTTCATAATCAAAGTCATCTTCTTCCAGTAAATCCGCAATTTGTCCGGCAAGGATAAGCATATTTTTCGGATCTCCATCATCATCTTTTCCATATCCGACCAAATTGATACCTGGAAGAGAAGTATTAAAAGCGCTGGCCGCATCAATGTCATACGTTGATTCACCTTCTACCTCAAGACCAAATCCAAGATCAATATAATGGGAATCCTTGGATAATTCATCCAATTTAAACGCATTTCCATCTGTTACATCGACTCCACGGTATTTTAAAACCTGCTTTCCGCCTTCTGTCGTAAGAGTGAATGGAGTTTCTTTTGCATCGCTGCCGCCAAATACATATTCATCTCCATAAGTTGCGTTCAAAGAAAGAAGCATACTTTGCTGAGCTCCACGCCAGGCATCTGCGTAAGTCTGGCGTGTTTCTTTTGATTGATTGGTTCCATTCATCCCCTCAATACCATACTGCTTTGCCAGAACAAGTGCAATGTTGCTGATCTGCATTGCAGAATCTTCCTGAGCATTCTGATGGGATTGGATATCCTTTACAGTATTCAGATAATCATTATTCTTTGAATATCTTCTCTCCAGAGTAGTAGCACGAAGCGCGCTGGATGGATCCTCTGAGGAAGCATTAAACTTCCGCCGTGTCATAACCCTGTTCCGCATCGTATCCAGATTTGACATGGAAGTGGAGAGATTTTTATTATAATTCCGCAAAATGGCATTCGTTGTGATTCTCATACTGGACCTCCTATTATCTTCCGACTACGCCGGTGCCATTGATCAGCTTATCAAGCATCTCATCCAAAGTTGTCATCAGCCTTGCAGCAGCGCTGTAGGACTGATTGTAATGTAACAGGTTCATACCTTCTTCATCAAGCTGTACACCGGAAATACTGTCTCTGGAATTGGATGTCTGATTCAATACCGTAATTTGATTATCCAATGTTACTGTTAATGATGAAATATCTATCGCAAGAGTGGATTCAATGTTGGCAAAACAGCTAAAAAAGCTTCCGTTATAAAAAGTAACATCACCTGTCACACCGTTATCGACATTGAAATCAAAATTCTTTGACAGCATATCAATCATATTCAGGATATTTTCATTTGCCGAAGAACCGATTTTATCATTTACCACATTGTTGGAATTTGTGATACCATATTCACCATTCATCCAGCCTACTGCGACTTTAATGTTGTCAGCGGTTAATCCCTTACCAGGAACAATTTCCTCAAACAGAGGATGATCGTCATATTCGTATTCATATACAGGTTCCATAGTAGCGGTTAGTTCAGTATCAGGATCAGCAACAGTGATTTCGGTATAAACATCACCGGCTTTGGTATAATATTTACCTTTTATGTCCTGATATATGGTATCACCAGCCGTATTCGTAAACTCTAAATATCCATCCTCATTCTGCGTCTGTCTCTCTTCAGTTACGGGAGTTAAATCAGTAGCAGGATTAGCGACAGCAATTTCGGTATAAACATCACCGGCTTTGGTATAATATTTACCGCCTTTTTCATATACCTTATTATTAGGATTAGCTGTCTCTGTAAACTCTAAATATCCATCCTTATTTTTTACCTGTTTTTTTACAGGAGTAATACCGTCGGCCTCCATTTTTACAACAGGTTTCCCATTCTCATCTACTTTTACAGATTTATTTGCCTCATTAAACGCATTTGCAAATGTTTCAACCAGTGAATCCAGTACCTTTTCGTAATAACCGATTCCCTTAAAATCAGTTGGAGGAAAATCAAAATCGCCTGATTTGTTCATGAAGTCAAGAGATCCTTTTAAGGTTCCTCCGCCAATGGTATCTGTGACCTCTACAGTCTCTCCATCCGCATCGGTAAGAGTCAGGGTAACAGGACCCTTACCATCTGGTCCGCGGGAGATATCAGTTCTGAACTGCCCGCAGCGTCCATCAGATATCAGAGAATGCAGTTTGCCTTCTGTATCCTTAAAGTTGACATCCAGAACCTGTACGGTAACTCCTTCTCCTACATTCTGTGACCAGTACTTCACTTCAATCGGAAGATAACTTGCAAGTTCATCTAACAAGGTATTCCTCTGATCCATCAATTCAAGAGCTGGATTTCCGAGAACCTGGCTGTTTTTGATGGTGGTATTCAGATTGGCAATATTGCTTAACATCTCATTCAGATCTTTGACGTCCGTAGCTTCAAAGCTGTCCTGAGTATCCTTACGGATATCTGCGAGAGTCGTAGCCTTTTCACGGAAAAGATTGACAAGGATCTGCATCCTGGAACGCACTACTGTATCGTTTTCTTTTGTGTATCCATCGTCCTTGGAAAGCGTCTGCAGTGCATTGCTGAGCTGTAGGAATGCATCTCTTGCGCCGGATGTAGCGGTCTCATCGAAGGGAACCTTCAATTTTTCCAATCCTGCCGCATGTGCATCTGTGGTTCCAAGCTTATAAATCTGTGAGCGGTATTGGGCATCAAGAAACGGATCCCGAAGCTGGGAAACCCCCGTCATCTCGACACCATAACCAACCCTTGTACGGTTGGACGAATTATAAAAACTTCCATTCCTTAAATTCAAACTGGCAATATCAAGACGCTGTCTTGTAAAGCCTTCAGTATTGGTATTGGCAATATTCTGACCGGTGACATCAATTGCACGCTGGCTGGCAGCCATGGCAAGCTGTGCGGTAGTAAAGCCGGCAAATGTAGATCGAATCATATTGGTCTATCCTCCTGATTTATATTAATGAAAGAAAATGTGTCTAAACGGAACGACTTGAAAAATGTTTCGAGCCCTGCTTTTCATTCTTCTGTCCTGTTGAGGAATAGGTAGATCTGCCGGATGGGTCATTCGTAAAATTGGCCTCAATCACATGCAGATTCACTTCAATAGCATCCTTCACACTGCCGCTTAGGGACTGAACGGTGCGGAGCTGGTCATTCAATTTATTAAATAAAGGACGCAACTCCGCAGCATCTTCACTCGAAATTTTTTCTAAAATCTGTTGGAAAGTGCAGCCCTCCAGACCAAGCTGCTTCTGCTCCGTTTCCCTTTTCAGCTCCAACCCTTTCAGACGCATAATCGCAGCCTGTTCTTTGTGCATAAGATCCTCTACAATAGAGACACGGTTATGCAATGTGGCGTCGAGCTTCTCCTGTTCTATGGGAATTAACGTATCAAAGAACTCAATGAATTCATTCATCAGGCTGGAAAAAGCTGAAAATTCACTCATACACAAATCCTCCTATAGCAAAAGAATCCTGGACGCAATCGCGTAAGCATCAACCTGATACGTATGTGCGGCAATCTGATCCTTCAGATTCTGGATCTTCTCCGCAGATGCGGTCTCATCCATCCCGGAGGATAACTGCCGGGAAACAGATTCTGCAAAAGTATGCTCTTCGATCTGTCTTGGATTAGACTTTATAATTAATGCATCAAAGCTGCTGTGTCCGTCCTTTGAAGCTGCAGAAGGAGCAGGATTTTCCTTTGTATGAACCCGTAAATCAGGATAACTTTTTAAGACATTATTTGTTGTAATCTTCATACTGTACTCCTTTTCAAAATGCTTGCAGTCTTTATTTAAAATATTAAAAGTCTACTTGTTATATTTTGAATATCGGCACAACTTGGAAAATCATAAGGAACTGATTTAAATATCCTGCTTAATATATTCAGGTCAATTTAAAATTTTTTTCATAAAAAAAACAGATGTACTCACAGGAGATACATCTGTTTTTCATGACAGGATTATATTGTACTGAAATAACTTGTGCAGAAAAAGCATAAGCCATCTCAAAATTTATTTTTTTAAATGATTGAGCAATACGGAAGGAATATTGTCACAAGAAGCCTGCGTACATACCGCACCAATGTTAAATGCCACCATAGGCATGCCATATACGACGCAGGAATCTTTGTCCTGTCCAATAGTAAAGGCTCCCTTTTTGCGCATATTTAAAAGACCCTCTGCACCGTCGCTTCCCATACCGGTCATGATAATCCCTACCTTATTAATGGCTACATTCTCTGCAATAGAATTAAACAGTACATTGACAGAAGGACGGTGTCCGCTGACTTTTGCCCCGGGACGGCATTGTGCGATATAATTGCGTCCGGAACGGATAACCTCCATCTGCTTTCCGCCAGGTGCGATTAAAGCCAGGCCTGGGCGGATAATGTCTCCGTTTTTGGCTTCTTTTACTTCCAGACTGCAGATTCGGTTCAGCCTCTGTGCATACATCTCTGTAAATCCCTCTGGCATATGCTGTGTGATCACAATACCCGGCATACTGGCTGGAAGTTTCTGTAATACGGCAAGCGTTGCCTCTGTTCCGCCGGTGGAAGCACCCAGTCCGATGATGGTAGAATCCAGAACATTGCGCGGAAGCGGGGGAAATGGCATCGGTTTCACAGAACTGCCGGATGAGGAACCGGAGGCAGTTGTTGCAGTGGCATTATTCTGTCTGCCGATACGCACCCTTGCTTTGGAAGCAGCCTTTACTTTCAGTGTCAAGGATGCAAAAAATGCTTCTTTTGAATTTTTTGCGCTCATGTCCGGTTTGCGTACAAAATCAACGGCCCCTGCAGAAAGGGCATCAAATACACTTAAATTAAGGGAAGATACCAGTACGACAGGTATCGGATTCTTTGGAAGAAGCTGTTTTAAAAAATCAATTCCGCTCAGGCCTGGCATCTCTACATCTAAAGTGAGGACATCTGGTTGTAACCGAGGAACCTTCTGGCTTGCATCATATGCATTAATTGCATATCCTACGACTTCTATGCCGGGTTGTGAAGAAAGATGCTGTATGATCATCTGCCGGAATAAAGACGAGTCGTCGACAACCAGCACTTTGCATGTATTGCTCATTGTTAATTCATTCCTTTCTTTCTACAGATTAAAAACTCTACGAATCTGATTTTAACATATAATAGAATTTTTTGTTATAGAATTTTGTTTTTTTTAAAAAAAGCTGCTTCTGAATCTTCAAAAGCAGCTCTTAGCTGTATTTTATCATTGTATCAAAGAACTGGAAACATATGTCAATCATTAAAATCCAGATTTTTTATATAGTTCTTTACTTTATCTTCCGGTAAGTCGCAGGTTTCAAATATTTATATGGCGTCGTTGCTTTATTTAAACCCTCCGAATGTCCGATTAAAAGGTAACCGCCGTCATTCGTCGCATTGTAGAAGCGGTCTACTAACGCCTGCTTTGTATCCTGATCAAAGTAAATCATTACATTCCTACAGAAAATAACGTCAAATTTCAGCCTGAATTTTATCGGATCCATTAGATTAAATGTTCGGAATATGACATTATTCCTAATATCCGGAGATACATGGTATGTGCCGGGAGTGCTGCCGGGACGGAAATACTTTTTCTTCCAGGCAGGGGAGAGTTCCTTAAGGGAATCCTCCTCATAAACTGCATTTACCGCTGAGCGTAATACGTTCTGTGAAATGTCGGTAGCCAGAACTCTGGTATCCCACATACTGGCCTTGGAACCAAAATACTCTTTTAAAATCATGGAAATGGTGTAAGGCTCTTCGCCCGAAGAGCAGCCTGCACTCCAAATACTGAGTACGCGGTCTTTTTTTGTCTGTTCCAGATAGGGAAGGATGGTTTCGGAAAATAATTTAAAATGGGCTTCTTCCCTCATGAAATAGGTGTAATTGGTGGTGAGCTTATTCAGCATAAGCTCACGGTCTTCCGGTTTTCCTTTTGTAATTAAATATTCAACATAATCTTCAAATGAGTTGAATCCCATAGAAACAATTGTATTGGAAAGGCGTCCGGTGATCAGCTGCCTTTTTTTTGACAGGTCAATACCGTAATTTTGATGCACAAATTTTACAAGTCGTTGAAAATCACGGTCATTAATTGTTAACATGTTTCTCTGCTCCTTTTAAGTGATTCTTGTGCGGCGTTTCGTATTTGAGAACAGATGCTGAATCATCTGCACTTTATACAGCGCCGCACGTTTATATCGATACACGATTTAGTATGTTTGTATTAATTGTTCGCAATCAAGGAAAAGAATCACGGAATTGTTACCGGATGAGACCATTCCGCGGATCAGCTCCTGCTGATTTTCCACCGGGACAGGGGCGATTAAGCTCTGATCCACATCCATAACCTGCTGAACGGCATCGACAATAATTCCGATCTGCGCATCGTTGATATCCAACACAATGATGCATGTCGTGCTGGTATATTCAATCGGCATCTTTCCCATACGCAGACGGATATCGATGATAGGAATGATCTGGCCCCTCATGCTGATGATACCCTTAAGATAATCGGGAACGAGCGGAATCATGGTTACGGAATGATCTGTAATAATCTCGGTTACATAATTGGTGCTGACTCCAATGTTAAGCCCGTCACAACTAAAAGTTAAAAAACGTTCTGTAGAAACTGGCGTACCATTTTCTTCAATGGCTGCTGCGTTCATCTGTGTATCTGCTGACATAAGTTTATTCCTCCGGTTGCTTGAATTTAATATTGTGAATGATATGCTGCATATAAGTTGCCGATATCCAGAATCAGGCTGATATTACCGTCCCCAAGGAGCGTACAGCCGCCGATACCGGAATTCTTGATATTGAAACTGTTTAAAAATGATGGGAGCGGCTTTACAACGACCTGCTGCTCTCCAAGCAGCTCATCCACAAACAGGCAGAAGGACTTCTCGGCAGCCTCTACCCAAATGAGGATACCGTCCTCGATGCTGGTTTTTTCCGTCTCAATATTATAAAATTCGTGTACTCTGATAATAGGATAAAACTCACCTAAGCATTTTACGATCTCATTGCCTCCTGCATCCAGAATCACTTCGTCATTGCGTATCTTGAGGGACTGGCGGATATTGGCGATTGGGATAGTAAACAGGGATTTCCCAACGGAAATCTCCATGCCGTCCGTGATGGCCATGGTAAGCGGAATCTTCAATGTGGTACAGCTTCCCTGCCCAAACTCGCTGGTAATGGAAATAGAGCCGCCTACGGATTCTACGTTCTTCTTTACCACATCCATTCCTACGCCTCGTCCCGAAAATTCAGTGACTTCTTCATTGGTAGAAAATCCGGGCAGCATCAGAAGGCCGAGAATTTCCTTTTTGGAATATTCGCTGGCAGGCTTGGTAAGGATGCCGTTACGCTCCGCCTTGGCAAGAATCTTTTCGGTATCCATCCCGCGTCCGTCATCCGTAATCGTAATGATGACTTCGCTTCCTGTATGGGTGGCAGCCAGAATGACTTCTCCCTGAGGATTTTTTCCGGCTGCAATACGCTCTTCTCGTGTCTCCTCAATTCCATGATCCACAGAATTGCGGACAATATGCATAATCGGGTCGCTGATGCTGTCAACAATGGTCTTATCAACTTCCGTATTCTCGCCGACCAGAGTAAGCCGTACATCTTTATTCAGCTTTTTCCTCATGTCACGGACAACACGGTTCATCTTTTGGAAAGTACCTGATACAGGAACCATGCGCAAGGACATGGCAATATCCTGCAAATCGTCTGTCAGCTTGCGGAGCTGGCGGGCAGACTTCATAAAGTTATCCAGCTTTAAATTCTGTAAATCCGGGCAGGATGTAACCATGGATTCTGTAATTACGATCTCGCCGACTACAGCAACCAGGCTGTCCAGTTTGGAAAGGCTGACACTGATCAGGCTCTGCTTTACCGGTGCGTTGTGGGCAGCCGGAGCAGCCGGAGCAGGAGAGCTTTTTTGTACTGTGTCCGCATGAACCGCAGAGGAAGCAGATTCTTCTTTTGTTGCGGGATGTGCGGCTGCTTTCGGCGCCGGTTTTGCAGGCTGTGCATGAACATTCTGAATGACTTCATAGGACTGGATGCTGTTCTGGTCGCTGATGCAGCGAACCGCTTTGTCTACATCTTCCTGACTGGAGAGGGCTACAAAAAACCCGTTCTCAACAATAGATTCCGCTGTGTCGCTGTTCGTTTCTACATCGGACGGATAAAATTCAAAATCAAGATCTTGTTCAGTCAGAGCCGTGACCACCATGAAAGCACGCAAATTCTCCATGCCGGAGCCGACTTCAAACAGGATCTTGATGAAAAACGGCAATTTGCTGTCGGGGCATCCGGCCAGTTCCTGATTGATCGCGGCAATCGCATCCTTATCTGCAGCAGGAGCCGCTGGAGAAGCCTCGGGCTGAGCAGAAGAACCTTCGGAAGCATTCTTGCCTCCGGAACTGATTTTTTCCAAAAAACTATTAATATTTGCAATGATTGGGTCGATATTAGTGCTAAGGGGCTCATCGTTCTCGATTTTTTCAACTTCGCCGCGAAGAGCATCCGTAGACTGGAACATCAGATTGAACAAATCATTCTTGTGAGATTCATCCAGTGAATCCATTCCGTTTTCACGGATATAGAAGAAAAGATCTTCTATATGATGAGCGATCTCCATTAATGTGGAGTATTCCATCATGGCAGATGAGCCTTTGATTGTATGCATGATACGGAAGATTTCGTTTACATCATTTGTTGTGAAATCTGAATTCTTCTCTGCTTCTATTAAGAGTTCATCCAGTTGTTCCATAAGAGTGTTTGTCTCATAGAGATACATTTCAAGCATGTTATCCATAATCTTAGTACCGCCTTATCTAATATGTTTAATAATATTACAAAAGTATTATATTTACATATATCGTCATGTTTGGGGGAAAGGATAAGAGTAAATTGTAGAGTAGGTGAAAAAATGTCAAATATTTTAAAAGTTACGACTCCTGTTGTAGGATATGACAATAATGCGGTCAATAATAAGCAGACTCCCACCCAGCAGGCTCAGGACTTAAGCATTAAGAATCAGGTTGATCCGGGGCGTGTGGTCCGGGCAGACGGCAGGAATGATTCAAGCGGACAGCAGGGACCGGGAATTACCTACGAGTCCAACTTTGGAAATTTTGTGCAGTCACTACGGGAACTGCCGAACCTGCAGGAGGTCATGACCAAGTTGTTGTACGGAGGCATGGCCAATATGGTGGAGTCGGGGATCGGCAAGGGAACTGCCGAGGATATACAAGCGCTTCTTCAGATGTTGGAGATGACTCCGGAGCAGCTCAATGGGTTTCTCAAGGATTCTATGGCGGGAGCGAACCGTCTGCAGGGGCCTTTGTTCGACGTGCTGCGGCAGATCATGAGTGAGGCAAGTACAGTGGAACTGAAGGCAGGGATTCTGGATATGCTCAAGAAGTACAATGATATGTCTTCCGGAAAGCATATTTTAGAATCAATCAGGGAGAATCTGGCAGAGATTGGGGCGCGCATGTTTCGGAATAACAGGGACGAACTGCTGCAGCTTGCGTCAAAGCTGCGTCCCTACAGTATGCAGAATAATGAATGGAATACACAGATTTTAAAAGAGCAGATCATTCCTTATCTGGGCAAATATATTTCTCAGACAAAGGATCTTGGGAAGATCCGCGATTTAATCAGCCTGCTTGCGCTCAATACTTCCCGGCTTGAGAACGGGAGTGTGGACAAGGTAGCGCAATCTTTCCAAAGACTTCTTGATTTCCCAGGTTTTTCCAAATATTTCGAAGGGATGACTTCGGCGCAGTTTAAAGATATGCTGATGCATGTGGACTATGAGAAAGCTGCGGGAAAAATGGAATGGGCGGATAAGTTTCTGAATATTATGGAGGCCGGCGTCAGGGGTGAGGCCGGCGTGGAGAATAAAGAAGCTTTTGTGAATATTATACGCAGTATGATGATCAACGAGAGTGTCTATATGCCGATTATGCATGTTATGCTTCCTGTGATTCTGAACGGGGTTCCCATGTATTCGGAGATGTGGGTAGATCCTGACGAGGAATCGGGGAACCCTGGATCGAATGAACGGGGAGTTAAATTATTGATTAAATTTGATTTAAAAGATGTTGGCTTTTTTGATATGATGATGTATTATGAAAAAGGGAAGATGGATATGCTGATTCATTATCCAAAAGAGCTGGCAGGCCATGAAAGCGATATTCGGGAGAATATCCGCAAGATCATGACCAGAAATCATCTGGAGGTAGAATATCTTGCTGTAGAAGAGGGGAAGACTCCTATTAAAGTATCAGCCGCATTCCCTAAGATATTTGAAAGGAGAAATTCGGTCAATGTCACAGTATGACGATAGGATGAATAAAAAAGCGGTTGCGCTGCGGTATGATGAGAACAGGGATGTTGCGCCTGTCATTGTTGCTTCCGGGCTTGGGTATCTGGCAGAAAAGATTGTGGAGATTGCCAATGAAAACGGGGTTCCGGTTTATGAAGATAATTCTCTGGCAACAGTGCTTACACAGCTTGATCTGGGAACGGCAATCCCTGAAGAATTGTATCAGGCGATTGTTGACATTTACACGTATTTTCTGAAATATACTCCGAAGCATTCCATGGAGGCAGCACAACAGGGCGGTGGGGAAAGCGTTGTGGAAGAGTCTGTACCCCCAGGGCAACAGGAAGAAAAGAGTGAAAACGAATAATAATCAGGTGATGTCCCATGAAGAATTTCAGGAGAGCATATAAAGAGGGCGATTCCTTATCATAAGGAATCGCCCTCTTTATATGCTCCGCTCATATGTATTATCCAATCTTCTTTAACTGCTGCCGGAAAACGAATTGCCGGATATCTCTCTCCGCGGCATTGGTCAGGTTGAGGAATTGGCATCCGTATCCATAGCGGCCTCCCCCCAGCTGCTGCTCCCGTATGGTAACAACTCTGATTCGCTGTTCTTTTTTGAGGAAACAGTAATTAAATTCAAATTGTTCGTTCAGAGACAAAGGCATCTTGGTGGAAAGCAGGATGCCCCCAACGCTGATGTTCTGGATGATGCCCTTAAAATGTCCGTGTCTTAAAGATACAAAATCCATCTCCTGTTCCAGCCTCACCCGAAGATCTTTCTGACGCTGCACAATCTCAATGACTTCTATGATCGTACAGCTTGCGGCCCAGGGTTCCAATATCCAGGGATCAACATTCTTATCTACTCTAAGATTGCATAATGTTTTTACAAAACCAACTTGATTGTCATAGAAATCTATATTGATCCCCTTGATCTCAGGTTCAAGTTCATCTTCCCCCTCCAATTCGAAATGTAACATGATCCTGTCTTCTGTAAGTTCTACTCTGGATCGGATTCGGAGTTCATCGGCATCTCTATAAATTGTGCATGCACTGCATTCTTTTAATACCATAGCGAAAAGCCCCCTTTTTAAATAACTTTTATGAAAATAGTGATTCTGTCTGCTTTGCTCCCTCTTGTAAAGCTGATCCAAAAACGTCCATTTATTGTAAAATTATATTAGCATACAAAGAGTTTTTTGTAAACTAAGAACTTTAAAAGTGTTTTTCTTTGCAGGCGTATAATGACGGTTTTTAGCTGATTATGCAATGCAGGTTAAAAAAAGGATGTTCATGGCTTTTGTCTTGCTAAAACAGGGTGGTTATGGTAGGATAAATGGTATAAAAAAGATAAAATTTAGATAAATTGGGAGAGCACAGGTAAAGAATATAAAAGCAATAGAAATTTTATTGTTTCTAAAATATAAAAATTTTGTCGAATGAAATAAAATAACTTTCTCAGCTATTATTTAGTTTATATGAATATAAAATCGTATTATTAACAAGCAATTCATGTACAGAAAAAGGAGGGTGTAATGGATTTTGTACAGTACAAGTGTCCTTGCTGCGGTGCAGCGCTCCAGTTTTCACCGGGGTCTCAGAAGCTTTCCTGTGAAAGCTGCGGCAACCAATATGACTTAGAAACGCTTAAGCGGTATGAGCAGGATGAAAAAGCAGGGGGAGAACAGGAATTAAACTGGGAGTATCAGAAGGAAGCAGAGGGTGCGAAGAAGGCCGATAACGGGATGTATATTTGCCCGTCCTGCGGCGCAGAGATTGAAGCGGATGAGAATACGGTCAGCACTACCTGCCCTTATTGTGATAACGTGGTAGTGATTCGTGCGTCTGCCTCCGGCGAGTTTGAGCCGGATATGATGATCCCTTTTCAGATAAAAGGAGATAAGGCCCGGCAGATGCTGGAGAATTTTTGTAAAGGAAAGCATCTGCTTCCAGGGAATTTTCGGGATAGAAGTTATTTGAAAAACCTGAAAGGATACTATGTTCCATACTGGCTTTTTGATTGTAATGCATGTGCAGATATGAGTTTTGATGCAACCCGTACCAGAGTATGGAGTGATTCGGAGTATGATTATCTGGAGACTTCTTATTATCTGGTCAACCGTGCGGGAACCATGGAATTCTATCATGTTCCGGTAGATGGAAGCACCGGGATGGACGACAGCACAACAGAGTCTATTGAGCCATTTGACTATGCGGCTTTGACGGAGTTTAATCCGGCTTATCTGGCCGGTTATGAGACGGATAAGTATGATGTGGATTCAAAAACTGCTGAGGGCAGGGCGAAGGAAAGGCTATATAGGAGCGCGGAACAGGTGATACGCAGTACGGTCAATGGATATGATACGGTGAGAATTAAGCGCAGGAACCTTGCGGCCAGCGACGGGAAGGTGCATTATGCCCTGCTTCCGGTTTGGCTTTTTGAGACGGTTTACGGGGATAAGAAGTATCAGTTTGCCATCAATGGGCAGACCGGGAAGATGGTCGGGGAACTTCCGGTAGATAAAGGCGCATTCTGGAAATATCTGTGCGGGTTTACGGCGATTGGGACAGTGGTGTGTTCGATTCTTGGAATCCTCTTATTTGGGGGTGTGCTGTGATGAAAAAAATAGTGATGGCGGTGTTGGCCGTATTGATATTGGGATGGGGAAAAGGGCAGATATCCGAGGTTTTTGCGTCATACGTTGAAAGTAATGTTCCACAGAATAGTATGGGTCTTGAATATGGAATCGAGGGCTGGGTTCAGGATGATGCGGGGCTTTTGAGCGATCAGGAAGAGGATGCGTTGGAAAGCCAATGTACACAGGTTTTTCAAAAATATGACACAGGAATTTATATTGTAACTACCCCGGATTTCGGCGGCGGGGATATTAAGGAATGGCAGAGAGAGGTGTTTTCGGAATATGATCTGGGGGCAGGCAGTGACGGAAGCGGAGTAATGCTGGCTGTCAGCATGGCGGAACGTGACTGGGGACTGGTCGGGTTCGGCGCGGCACAGGAGGCATTTACTACATATGGAAGGGAACGGTTGGCAGAGAAGATCCTGGATGATCTGTCGGACGGGGATTTTTATGGGGCATTCTCCAGATACATTTCGATTGCGGATGATTATCTTCTTGCCGCTCAGGAGGGTTCGCCTTATTCGGAAAAACATCGGTATGGGGAAGGGTTTCGGATTCCGCTTATTATAGGGGTGTCGTTCCTGCTATCTTTGGGAGTTTCTGTGTGTGTGGTGATGTCCTGGAAAAAGGGAATGAACACCAGAGTGCGTCAGAACGGTGCAATGGACTACTTAAAATCAGGAAGTTTTTATTTGTCCGAGCAATCAGATCTATTTTTGTATCATACGGTAAGCAGGACGCGGAAACCGCAGGAAAATTCTTCCGGGAGCAGCGGAGGAGGGATGCATTCTGACAGTTCGGGAACCAGTGGAAAGTTTTGAATATCTTAGGGAAAGGCATGGTGTAAAAAATGGGATTGATTAAAGCTGCATTTCAGGCAGTAGGAGGAACTCTTGCAGATCAGTGGAAGGAGTATTTTTACTGTGACGCATTGGATGCGGATGTATTGGTGGCAAGGGGAATGCGCCGCGTGTCCGGACGTTCTTCCAATAAACGGGGCGATGATAATGTGATTACGGACGGTTCTCATATCGCGGTAGCGGACGGCCAGTGTATGATTATTGTGGAGAATGGCAAGGTGGTGGACGCCTGTGCGGAGCCGGGGGCATATACCTATGATATGGGTACCAGCCCTTCGGTATTCGGCGGTTCATTTTTGAATGGGTTGAAAGGAATCGCAAGAGAATCATGGGAGCGTTTTCAGTTTGGCGGAGGCGCAGGAAAGGATCAGCGTATTTATTATGTGAATATTAAGGAAATCCCCGGGAATAAATATGGCACGCCGAATCCGGTTCCATTCCGTGTGGTGGACAGGAATATCGGGCTGGATGTGGATATCTCGATCCGTTGTAACGGGGAATATTCATACCGCCTTGTGAATCCAATGGCTTTTTATGCCAATGTATGTGGAAATGTGGGAAATGTATACACCAGAGACCAGATTGATTCTATGCTGAAATCAGAGCTTTTGACCGCACTGCAGCCTGCGTTTTCCAGAATTTCAGAAATGGGGATCCGTTATAGCGCTCTGCCGGGGCATACAATAGAAATAGCGGATGCACTGAATAATGTATTGTCCAAAAAATGGACAGAGCTTCGTGGAATCCAGATTTATTCCTTTGGAATCAATAGTGTGACTGCATCCAAAGAGGATGAGGATATGATCAAACAGCTCCAGAAATCTGCGGTCATGCGGGATCCCAACATGGCTGCGGCTGCGCTGGCAGGCGCTCAGGCAGATGCAATGCGTACGGCGGCAGGCAATACAGCCGGAGCAATGACCGGATTTATGGGCATGGGAATGGCGCAGCAGGCAGGCGGCTCCAATATTCAAGGTTTGTATGAGATGGGGCGGCGGCAGGAGGCGGCGATTCCGGGAGCAGGGCGGATGGAGCAGTCAGGAAACTCCTTTGCGGGACAAGGGCAGCAATCAGGTCCGGCGTCAGAGAAAGCGGTTCAGGGATGGACCTGCTCTTGCGGCGCTGCGGGCAATACCGGGAAATTCTGTACGGAGTGCGGCGCACCGAAACCGGCGGAAGGATGGACTTGTTCCTGCGGCGCGGTGAATCAGGGAAAATTTTGTTCAGAATGTGGAAAACCAAAGCCTGCGGGGGCTTTGCAGTATAAGTGCGACAAGTGCGGATGGGAGCCGGAAGATCCCACAAAACCACCGAAATTCTGCCCGGAGTGCGGGGATCCGTTTGATGATGGAGATATACAGGCGTAGGAGTTTAAAAAAGCTGCCAGAATGAGGCGGCTTTTTTGTTTATGTTCGTGGAAGCATTCCATGGCGGGGCGGGGAGCAGGCTATCGCCTTTAAAAATCCATGGAAATATTTCCAGAGGGTTCAATGTTGAGAATTTATGAAAAATCAGCTATAATTTTGTATAACACTTTTCAAGATAATCGGATATGGGTGAACAATGGAAGAGAAGAAAAAAGCGGGGACAACAGAAAAGAGGCTTTTGCTTGCCTGTGTTTTATTCACAGCGGCCGGGGTTTTGATGGTATGCGCGAGGCAGATACCGGGATTTGCAGAATGGTATTCAGTACATATTTATAAAAAATTAACGGGATTGATTGGAAGGGCGACAGGGTTGGTACCTTTTTCTATTGTGGAGTTTGGACTATATCTGCTTCTTGCTGTAATTCCTATCTCAGGCCTGTGGATGCTTGTAAAAGCAGTTCGTTCAGAAAACGGGGGAATGCGGGCGCTCAAGTGGGCGTCAGGATTATTTCTTACGGCATCGGTGCTTATGTTCCTCTATACTGTGAATTGTGGAATTAACTACCAGAGAGAATCTTTTTCACAAAAAGCAGGGATTTTGGCAGACCAGTATACAGCGGAGGAATTGAAAGAAGTCTGTGTATGGCTGACGGGGGAAGTGAATGGCCGTGCTGCTCAGGTAGAACGCAATATAGACGGAGAGATGGTTTTAGGAACTGATCAGGAACAGCCGGATGCAGGAGGAATTTTAGAAACTCCTGTAAATGCCGCGGTTCATGCGATGGAAACGTTAGCAGGGAAATATCCCGATATGGAGGGATATTATCCCCGGCCCAAACCGGTCTGTGTGTCTGAAATTTTGTCTTATCAGGGTCTAAGCGGAGTTTATTCTCCCTTTACCGTAGAGGCAAACTACAACGCGGATATGCCGGACTATCATCTTCCTTTTACCCTTTGCCACGAACTGTCCCATTTGAGAGGGTTTATGCAGGAGGAAGAGGCCAATTTTATTGCATTTCTTGCATGCTCTGGGTCGGAGAGGGTGGATTTTCAATATAGCGGTTATCTGCTGGCATGGTCATACAGTATGAGTGCGCTGCGGAGGACGTCGGCAGAGGACTGGCAGGAAGTCAGGACGGAATTGGATGAAATTGTAGAGACAGATCTGCGGGTGAATGCCAGGTTCTGGGATGCTTACGACGGAAAGGTGGCGGAGGTTTCTGATAAAGTAAATGATACTTATTTAAAGGCGAATGGACAGAATGATGGGGTACATAGCTACGGAAAAATGGTGGATCTGCTGATTGCGTACACGAAAAGATGACTTTTCATGTGCTGGAGGCCGGGCTTTCTCTGTTTTAGTATCTATAAGAGGTGACTATGAACGTTCGTCCATGCTTTCAATGTATTTATGAATAAAATATAGAAGTGCAGCTTTACAACAGTACTTTACCATGATAAAATAGCATCCGTAATAAGAGTAGCTTTGAAACGATTATATAACCTTTTAGGTACTCTGATATTGAGAAAGGAGTAGTAAATGATCAAATTATACGACAATGGTGTATATCTGCTGAACGGTACAGATATTGTGGAAGATACCGGCAACGTGCAGGTTCCGCTTCCTGGGGAGGAAGCAGCAAAAAATACGATGGCATACCATATTTTAAGTTGCCATAATACCTCCGGGAATATGGAACGGCTGCAGATTAAATTTGACAAGCTGACCTCCCATGATATTACATTTGTGGGAATTATCCAGACGGCGAGGGCTTCGGGGCTTGAAAAATTTCCGATTCCATATGTGCTGACTAACTGCCACAATTCTCTCTGCGCGGTAGGCGGCACGATTAATGAAGATGATCATATGTTCGGCCTGACCTGTGCGAAAAAATACGGCGGCGTTTATGTTCCGCCTCATCAGGCAGTGATCCATCAGTATGCAAGAGAGATGCTTGCAGGCGGCGGTAGGATGATTCTTGGGTCGGACAGCCATACAAGATACGGCGCATTGGGAACCATGGCTATGGGGGAAGGCGGACCGGAACTTGTAAAACAGCTTTTGAACAAGACGTATGATATCCGTATGCCCGGCGTAATCGGGATCTATTTGGACGGCGAGCCAATGAAAGGCGTAGGCCCGCAGGATGTGGCGCTGGCAATCATCGGGGCGACATTTGGAAATGGCTATGTTAATAATAAAGTCATGGAATTTGTGGGACCGGGCGTGAAGAAGCTGAGCGCGGATTTCCGTATTGGAATCGACGTAATGACCACAGAGACAACCTGTCTTTCTTCTATCTGGACAACGGATGAGAAGATTCAGGAATTTTATGAGATCCATGGAAGAAGCGAGGATTATAAGGAACTGAATCCTGGAGCATGTACATATTATGACGGTATGGTATATGTAAATTTAAGCGAGATCAGGCCCATGGTCGCTATGCCGTTCCATCCAAGCAATGTGTACACGATTGATGAATTGAACGAAAACCTGAAGGATATCCTTCACGATGTGGAGAAGAAGGCGCTTGTGAGCCTGGACGGTGCGGTGGATTATTCACTGCAGGATAAAGTAGTAGACGGAAAGCTTTATGTAGAGCAGGGGATCATTGCCGGCTGTGCAGGCGGCGGATTTGAAAATATCTGTGCCGCTGCGGATATCATCAGAGGCAGGAGCATCGGTGCAGAGGCCTTTACATTCAGTGTGTATCCGGCCAGCACGCCGGTGTATATGGAACTTGTAAAAAATGGCGCAGTGGCGGATCTGATTGCGGCAGGAACCATTGTAAAGACGGCGTTCTGCGGGCCTTGCTTCGGCGCAGGGGATACTCCGGCCAACAATGCGCTGTCCATCCGCCATTCTACAAGGAACTTCCCAAACCGGGAGGGATCCAAATTACAGAACGGACAGATTTCCTCTGTGGCGCTGATGGATGCCCGCTCGATTGCGGCAACGGCCGCCAATCAGGGATTCCTGACCCCGGCTACAGCAATGGATGTGGAATACAAAGGGCAGAAATATCATTTTGATAAAAGCATTTATGCAAACCGCGTATTTGACAGCAAGGGAGTGGCAGACCCATCCGTGGAAATCCAGTTTGGCCCGAATATCAAGGACTGGCCGGCAATGTCCGCATTACCGGAAAACCTGATCCTGAAGGTGGTGTCAGAGATCCATGACCCGGTGACTACTACAGACGAGCTGATTCCGTCCGGCGAGACCTCGTCTTACCGTTCCAATCCACTGGGGCTGGCAGAATTTGCATTATCCAGAAAAGATCCTGCCTATGTAGGTCGCGCGAAGGAAGTGCAGGCTGCGCAGAAAGCAATCGAATCAGGCAAATGCCCACTGGATGCTCTGGAGGAATTAAAGCCGGTTATGGCTGCAATCCAGAAAGACTATCCTGAAGCCGGAAAGGGAAATATCGGCGTGGGAAGCACTATATTTGCCGTAAAGCCGGGAGACGGCTCTGCACGTGAACAGGCCGCTTCCTGCCAGAAAGTGCTGGGCGGCTGGGCCAATATTGCCAATGAATATGCCACCAAGCGGTACCGTTCGAACCTGATCAACTGGGGGATGCTTCCATTTTTGACGGAAGCGGATCATGAAGCTCTTCCGTTTAAGAATGGAGATTATCTGTTTGTACCTCAGGTGCGTAAGATGGTGGAAGAAAAGCAGTCCACAGTGAAAGCATATGTTGTGAGGGAAGGACTGGAAGAGATGGAACTAAAGCTTGGTGAAATGACCGATGCGGAGAGGGAGATTATACTTAAAGGATGCCTGATTAATTATTACAGAGGTTAAGATTACCTGTGAAAAAATGGATATGCCTGCATGTCCATTTGGCTCATTGCTTCGCGGGAATAAAAAGAAAGCCGATTATTCTTTGAGAATAATCGGCTTTTAAAATATATTTCGAAAGATCAGTAACGAATAAAACGGTACTTCACTATCTCTTCAGTTTGAACTTCTTTGTCTGCTCTTCCAACAAATGCGCCTGTTCAAAAAGCTCTGCACTGACCGCCGCAGATTCCTGGCTGCTGGCTGAATTGGACTGTACAACAGAGGAAATCTGTCCGATTCCGTCGGTTACCTGTGAAATAGAATCTGCTTCTCCCTGAATAGCCTGGGCAATCGTACCGATCGCACTGTTGGACTGTTCTACTAACTCCAGTGTCTTTTTCAGTGTCTGGGAAACCTTTCCTACAATCTCTGTGCCGCGTTGTGTTGTCTGGACAGAATTCTCGATCAATTCCTTCGTCGCCTTGGCTGCTTCGTCAGATTTAGCCGCCAGATTACGAACTTCATCGGATACTACGGCAAATCCTTTTCCTGCTTCGCCTGCGCGCGCGGCTTCAACGGCGGCGTTAAGCGCCAGGATATTGGTCTGGAAAGCAATATTCTCAATCGTAGCAATAATATTGCCGATCTGCTGGGAAGCACCGCTGATATCTTCCATGGCTTTCACCATCTGTTCCATCTGCTGGCTGCTGACAGATACCTGTTCCCCGGTCATGCGGGCGTTCTTCTGTGCTTCGGCGGCAGACTCTGCATTGCGGCCTGCATTTCTGGATAGTTCTTCTAAAGTAGCATACAACTGCTCCACGGCGCTGGCCTGCTGGGTTGCGCCCTGGGACAGGATCTGGGAGCTGCCGGACAACTGCTTGGCATCGCTGGACACCCTCTGCTCTGCCTGATAAATATGGGAAATCGTACCGGACAGCGTTGTGGTAAATGTATTCAGAGAATTTTCGATGGAGCGGAAATCTCCGATATAAGGCACGGATGTGCTTACGTCAAAATTGCCCTTGGCAAGCTCGCCCATAATTCGGTTCAGATCCTCTACGTAGCTATGTATCGCCTGCACGGATTTATTCAAGGTGGCCGCCAGATCTCCCAATTCGTTTTCAGAAGAGTAATCCAGATCCAGATTCAGGATACCTTCCTGAAGAGGAGAGGATTTTTCCGTGATAAGAATCAGCGGTTTGACCACATGTTTTAATACATACTGTATCAGGCTACCCAGGAAGAACAGCGCAATGGCAAGGCAAATACCGCACAGGACATTCATGGTAAAGATCCTTTGGGTCATTTTTGCATTGCTCAGTTCGTTCTCTTCAATCCCTTTTTCAACAACCTCATCCAAAATCCCTACCAGAGTAGTCAGGTTGGAGAGGATCGTATCACGGTAATAGGACTGTGCACGCTGAGGGCTTGTTTTCAACAAATCCAGAACCTGAACGGCAGATTCGTGCAGTTCTTTGTGTAAGGGCTCCATCTCGGAACGCAATGCCAGAATATCCGGATCTTCTGTACCTGCTTCCCCATAGAGCCACTGTCCCAGAACGCAGGTCGTGGGATCTGTGCTTCCGGTAAATTCGGTATTAGCATACAAAGCGCTGCTCAGTCCGCTGGACCATTTATAATGGGCAGTCTCGGCACTCTGCACTGTACGCAGGAGCGAGGAAATTTCTTCATTCGATTTTTGGGTATCCTGAATTTTGAAAATATTTACCGTCATCACGCAGCTGAAAAAAACGATGGAAATCAATGCAGCAGCTACGCGTATTCCAACGGTCTTTTTGATACTTTTCCGCATAGTATACATCCTTTCTCTCTTTCTTTATTAGATATTTGCATAATTATAATTTAGTATAACATGACATGGAGGGAAATTTCAACAATTTCATAAAACTTCCTGAGATTCTTTCTTACATTTTTGTAAGCGGAAATTTTGTGGAAATGATGTATAATAACGCTAAACGTTCTTTTTATAACTAAATACATTTTTTTAGAAAGATTAATATGTCTAAAGGGGGAATTTTATTTGCAGAAAATATTACTTCTTGAAGATGATATCAGCCTGATTGACGGACTGGTATATTCTCTTAAAAAGAATGGGTTTCAGATTAAATCAGCCAGAACGATCAGGGAGGCGGAAAAATTGTTTGAAGTAGAGGGAGATTTCGACCTGCTTCTGTTTGACGTGACGCTGCCTGACGGAAATGCGTTCTCATTGTGCGCAAAACTGAGGGAAACAGGCAGTCAGGTTCCGATTATATTCCTGACGGCATCGGATGAAGAGACCAGTGTGATACAGGGCCTGGACTGCGGTGGGGACGACTATGTTACGAAACCCTTCAAACTGGGGGAATTGTGTTCAAGGATCCGCGCCCTGCTTAGGCGCAGCAATATGCTGAGTCCGGGAGAGGGAATCATACGTTCCGGAAATCTGACGGTAAATCTGGCGGAAGGAAGGGTATTTCTGGGAGAAAAGGCCGTGGAATTTACCGGGGCGGAATACCGCCTGCTTTGCCTGTTTTTGAACAACAGCGGAAGAGTCCTGACCCGTGGGATGATTCTGGACAGGCTCTGGGACGGCAACGGAAATTTTGTGGATGATAATACCTTATCGGTTTATGTGCGCCGCCTGCGTGAAAAACTGGAAAAGAACCCGTCTCAGCCGGAACATCTGAAAACGGTTCGGGGGTTCGGATACCAGTGGAAGGAGTGAGCAGTCTTGAAATTTCTGTATGAAAAAGAGACCAGAAAATTTTATCTGTTTCTTGCGGCAGTCTGTACGCTGCAGATCTGTTTTTTGGGATTTTTCAGCATCCTTGAAATACAAAATATCCGCCAAATCCTTGTCAATAAGGAGCTTACGGCGGCGTCCTGCCTACTCGAGAACGGAGTTCCGCCTGTACTGGCGGCACAGGCCTTGAATGCAGAGAAAGTGACAAAAGAGGGGATAAAACTTTTAAAAGAAATCGGGCATACTGGGGATGCACAGTGGTATCTGCTGCTGGTTGCAGAACAATATATTTTTCCTGTGATTCTCAGGCTGCTGCTGGGAGTTTTGCCGGCTGCCGCTATACTTGCGGGCGCAGGGCTGTTTTTTAACAAAAGAAACCATTTATATGAGAATGTGGAAAAGACGATTACACGGTATGCGGAAAATCAATTCGGAAATCATCTCCCAACAGGAGAGACAGGAGCGATCTATCAGCTATTTGGGAGTATTGAGCAGCTTGCCATGTCGCTGCAGGCAAAAAACGAAATGGAATATAAGGCAAAGGTATTTCTGAAAAATATGATATCTAATATTTCCCATCAGCTGAAAACTCCGCTTGCGGCGTTGGAGATGTATATGGAAATCATTTTGGGAGAGCCGTGTAATGAAGAAACCGTGAGAAATTTTTCGTGGAAATCCATGCAGTCTCTGGAACGGATGGAGCAGCTAATCCAGGCGCTTTTAAAAATGGCGCGCCTGGAGACGGGAAATATTGTATTTGAGAAACGGCCATGCTATGCTTCCGAATTGGCGGCCCAGGCCGTAGGCGACCTCCAGCAGAGGGCAAAGCAGGAAGGAAAAGAAATTTTGATGGAAGGAGATCCCGGGGAAATACTGGTCTGCGATCAGGAGTGGACCAGGGAAGCCGTCGCGAATCTTGTAAAGAATGCCCTGGATCATACGGACAGAGGGGGAATCGTCAGGGTTTCGTGGAAACGGTCTTTGGCAGTATTTTGCCTGACTGTGCAGGATAATGGGTGCGGAATTGCACCGGAAGATATCCACCATATTTTTAAACAGTTTTACCGCAGCAGGAAATCCAGCGACCAGCAGGGGGCAGGGCTGGGGCTTTCCCTTGCGAAATCTATCGTCGAAGGGCAGGGCGGCAGCCTGGCCGTGGAAAGCCGTGTCGGGGCGGGGAGCGTCTTTTGGATCAATTTTGCTATTTCGTAAGTAAAGAACCTTACAGATCTGTAACCTCACATTCATCCAAATGTAAGGTGGGGATGCTATACTTCTTTGTGTACTCCCAAAGAGGCCGAAAGCAGGATATTAAAAGGGCTGTTCGGGGAGGCTGCTTAAAGGAAATGTTGATATAGCATATTCTTTTCGGGGCATTTAGATGGATCATAGAGAAAGGCGGGGTGTTGTAGGTGGAAATCTTAAAAGTAGAAAAACTGTGCAAAGTTTATGGAACAGGGGAAGCTCGCGTGGAAGCGTTAAAGCATGTTTCTTTTTCCATGCAGAAAGGGGAATTTGGCGCAGTGGTAGGAGTTTCAGGCTCCGGGAAGAGTACGCTTTTGAACTGTATCGGAGGGTTGGACGAGGCGGATTCCGGAAAGGTATTTTTGAATGGAAGAAATATATTTGAAATGGGAGAAAATGAAAGGACAATTTTCCGCAGACAAAATATAGGATTTATCTTCCAGTCGTTCCATCTGATCCCGGAGCTTACTGTGGAACAGAATATCATTTTTCCTCTTCTTCTGGATTATAGGAAGCCGGATCAAAACAGGGTGGAAGAAATTCTGAAGGTACTGGGACTTGCAAACAGGCGGAAACATCTGCCGGGGCAGCTTTCGGGAGGACAGCAGCAGAGAGTGGCGATCGGGCGGGCGCTCATTACCCGTCCGGCATTGGTCTTAGCGGACGAGCCGACGGGAAATCTGGATTCCCAGAGCAGCCGGGATGTGATGGAGCTTCTGTGCAAGGCGTCACGGTATTATCAGCAGACCGTCCTGATGATCACCCATAATATGAACCTGACGGTATCGGCGGATCGGGTATTTTGTGTGGCGGACGGGGAGCTTACGGAATTGGTAAGCCCTTCCCATGCGAAAGATTCCGGACTTTCTGAAAGTCAGGACGGGGAGCTTGCCGGTTTTGAAAGTCAGGGCGGGCAGGATAAGGAACCTGCCGGCATTGACGGGCGGGAAAAAGGAGGCGCTGCAGAATGAAGCATTATCTGGATCTGATCAAAATATCCGCAAAGCAGCACAGGAAACAGAACCGGATGACCAGGCTCTGCATCGTACTGGCAGTGGCGTTGGTGAGTACTATCTTTGGAATGGCGGATATGGAAATGCGCTCCCAAATGATTCAGGCTGTCAGATCGGACGGAAGCTGGCATGCAGGGTTCGTGATGGAAGAAGAACAAGGGGAATTGCTGAAGGAACGCCCGGAGGTGGAACATACCGCACGGTATGGGGTACTCAACTACCGACTGTCGGACGGGTATCAGATTGAAGGGGTTGAGACGGTAATCTGCGGATTTGACAAAGAATTTCTGGAAATGTTTCCAGCGGCGGAGATGACAGAAGGAGAGCTTCCCAGGACCCGGGATGAAGCCGTTCTGAATGAAAGCGCAAAAACAAGGCTTAAGGTGCAGGTGGGAAGTACGATCGAGCTTCTCATCCCCCAGGGAGAAGCAAAGCGGTACCATATCACCGGAATTGTGAAAGATACGGCTCTGGAAGCGGAGCATGATGCTTTTGGAATGTTTTTGAATATGGAAGAATTTTCATTTTTGCGTTCCATGGAGGACGGGCCAAATCAGGAAGAACTCTTTTATGTGCAGTTCAGGCCATTTTGCAATATCCAGAAAGCCATCCGGGAAATCAGTATACAGTTTGGTTTAAAGCCGGAGCAGGTGAGGCAGAATGCGAAGGTACTTATGCTGATGTTTCAGAGCAGGGATCCATATTTGATGCAGTTTTATTGTGTGGCTGCGATTCTGGCCGTATTGGTTATGCTGGCGGGGATTTTTATGATTACGGCGAGCATGAACACCAATATTGCACGGAGGACAGAATTTTTCGGGATGATGCGCTGTCTGGGAGCTACCAGGAAACAGGTCGTCCGTTTTGTAAGGAGGGAAGCGGCCAGTTGGTGCAGGACGGCAATCCCCGCCGGAGCGGCGGCAGGAATCGTTGTAGTATGGATGCTATGCTGGATGCTGCGGTTCTTAAGCCCGGGGCTTTTTGAAGGGCTTCCGGTGTTTGGAGTCAGTTTTCCAGGGATAGCGGCAGGAATCGCCGTGGGATTTTCTACTGTTCTTCTGGCGGCGCGTTCTCCTGCAAAGAAAGCGGCAAAGGTATCTCCGCTGACCGCAGTTTCCGGAAATGCGGGAACCATTCAGGCGGTAAAACGGGCGGCTCATACCCGGATTTTCAAGGTGGATACGGCTCTTGGCATCCATCATGCTTCCGGCAGTAAGAAAAATTTTTTTCTGGTGGCAGGCTCCTTTGCATTCAGCATCATTCTATTCCTGTCATTCAGTACGGCTATTGATTTTATGCATCAGGCGATTACTCCGCTGCGCCCGTCTGCGCCGGATATCTCTATTTACAGGGAAGATACGGCCAATCAGATTCCCGCGGAGCTTGCCGGGCAAATCGAAGGCTATCCGGGAGTAAAGCGGGCATTTGGAAGGGGTTATGCGGAGTTTACGGACGCGGAGAGCGGAAGAAAGATTTCTGTGATTTCCTATGACGAGCAGCAGTTCCGATGGGCAAAAAAGTCACTGATCGAAGGAGATCTGGAAGACGCAATTTCCGGAAAGGGAGTGCTTTCTGTGTACAGGGAAGGAAGTATGCGTACTGCCGGGAGCCGTACCCAGATCTTTATAGATGGAAAAAGCAGGGAATTGAGCGTGGCCGGAATATTGGGTGATGTTCCTTATATGTATAGTTCAAAAAATACGGGCGATGCCATGGAGACGATGATCTGCCCGGAGGAAATATTCCGGGAGCTGACCGGGGAGACGGGGTACACTGTGCTTGACGTACAGCTTCAGAAAGATGCTTCTGACGCACAGGTGCAGGCGATCCGAAAGGCAATGGAACAGGCATGTGGGCACAGTGTTTCGTTTTCTGACAAGCGTATCGGGAACCGGGAAGCCAGAGGAGCCAGTTATTCTATGTCGGTATTTCTCTATGGTTTTTTGGCGGTGATTGCGATGATCGCATTTTTTAACATCATAAACTGCATCTCTATGAGCGTGTCTGCACGGATGCGGGAATACGGTGCAATGCGTGCAATCGGGATGACGGTACGGCAGGTAGTCAGGATGGTGTTTGGAGAGACCATGACCTATACTGCCTTCGGTGTGTTTTGTGGATGCGCGGCCGGGTTGCCGCTGAATAAGATGCTGTTTGAATCCCTTGTAACTTCCCGGTGGGGAGAGGCATGGAATCTGCCGGGATGGGAAATTCTGGTGATTGTAGCTGTCATGCTCTGTTCGGTCTGCCTGTCGGTGATGGGTCCGGCAAAGCGGATCAAAAAGATGACGGTGGTGGATACCATCACCAGGGAGTGAGGCTGCAAATAAATATGACAAACAAGGCAGGGTTTTCCCTGGTTTTATCCAGGCAAAAGGCGGGATTTCTTTACAAATATTAAAAAAAATGGTAGGATAAATAAAGAAAATAGCATAGTTTAAATGGAGACAGTATGAACAACAGGGTTACGTTAAAACAGATTGCAGAATTGGCAGGGGTTTCGATAGGCACAGTGGACAGAGCGCTGAATGGGCGTGGCAGAATCAGCACGGATACAAAACAAAGGATCTTAAAAATTGCAAAGCAGTTGGACTATAGACCAAACATGCTTGCAAGTTCTTTAAGCAAAAAGCGGAAATTACATATTGGTATCATTATGTCCTGTAAACCGGAAGAATTCTGTAATCATTTGATCCATGGCGTGAAAGATGCACTGGATGAAATTTCTACCTATGGGGTTAATACAGAGTTTATTTTTACAGACACACTGTCTTATAAAGATCAGATGAAAGCGGTCAGCATGCTGGATACGGATAAATTTGACGCGTTTCTTGTCAATGCCGGATCCAGGTCAGTAGGCGACTGGATTGACGGGATAGTAAAAGACGGAAAAAGTGTTGTCACATTTAATACTGATGTAGAAGAATGCAACCGATTGTGTTATGTCGGGGAGAATCCTTATAGCGCGGGGCTTCTGGTTGGGAATATGATCAATGAAATCTTGCCGAAAGCAAAAAAGATTGTTTTATTCATGGGATTTAAAGACAACTATTCCCACAGTGAAAGGTGCAGAGGTGTAAAAGATGCCGTTAGATCGGCTAATCCAAATGTCAAGTTTTTGGAATTAGAGTATCAGGATGTTGCAGATTCTGCAAGACAGAAGATGGAACAGGTATTGAAAGATGAGCCGGATATACAGGCGGTGTTTGCTGCCAGTGCGACGGGGGTATGGGGAATCGGCCAGGTAGTCAGTGAAATGCAGAAAGACAGCAGGCCTAAGGTATTTGGGTATGACGTGAATCATAAAGTGGCAGAGCTGATGGATCTGAATATCTGCCAGGCGACAGCTTTTCAGGATCCTTATTGGCAAGGCTATTACAGTATGAAAATTTTGAGTGAACATTTGCTTTCAAAGCAGCCTATTACCCGGGATAAATATATTATAAGAACAAAGCTGGTGTTGAAAAATAACGTAAAGGACTATCTGCTGGACAGACATCAGTATGATGGGTTTTTGTTGTGAAACTTCGAAGCAAAGAAGGAAATGAACAGGGTATCAGCGGAATATAAGAACTGTCTGTCATGGTAAAATGACAGGCAGTTTTGTTATGTTCAGATTACGGAATTTATATTTACCTGTTGTGCAATATTACAAGCTTATAGCAGGATCATGACTTGTCAAAGACGAAAATATGTGAAAAATTCATAAAAAAATTTAAATAATTTTTGAAGTATTGACAAATTATACAGGTAAGAATATAATGTTATTAATGCGTTAACGATAACGCAAACGCAAAAAATAAGATCATTGAAGGAGGCAGAAGTATGGCAATTTACAAAGGACAATGCCGGGTACCGGTGGAGTGGGGATTCACAGCAAAAAAAGCGTATGAAGATCCATTTAATGAAATTGAACTGGATGTCATCGTAACAGATGAAGACGGAAATGAATGGAAGCTTCCGGCATTCTGGGGAGGCGGCACAAACTGGCGCGTACGTTTTGGCGCTCCGCACATTGGCAGATATTCATTTAAGAGTATCTGTACAGATCCGGAGGATACCGGGCTGCATGGTATCACAGGGGAGCTTGAGATTGAACCTTATACCGGCAATAATCCACTTTATAAGTACGGACAGATCCGTGTCATGCCGGACGGTCACCATCTGATGCATGAAGACGGCAAACCATTTATCTGGCTGGGCGATACATGGTGGATGGTATTCTCAGGCCGGATCAACGGAACAGACGAGATCCAGTATCTTACAAAAGACCGCGCAGACAAAGGCTTTACGGTAATTCAGATGATCAATGGCCTGTGGTGTGACGTCCATGCATTTGACCGCCGCGGCAAGAATGAAGAAGGCTACTGCTGGGAAGCAAATTGGGAACGCATCAATCCTTACTTCTATGATTCCGCGGACGTTAAGATGGAAGCGATCGTAAATGCAGGATTAGTTCCGCTGCTGGCAGGCTCATGGGGATTTTACATGGGATATATGGGCGTTGAGAAGATGAAGCAGCACTATCGCTATATGGTAGCAAGATACGGAGCTTATCCGTTGATGTGGAATGTCGGCGGCGAGACCTGTATGCCGGGGTATTACGGAGATACGAAGGATCCGGAAAATCCGAAGAGCGCCGGCCCGAAACGTAAACAGGACTGGGCGGATGTACTGGATTACCTCAAAGCGATCGATCCGTATAACCGTACGGCTATCGCACATGAGACAGCGGGGGTTATGCCAAAAGACGGTTTGCCGAACCAGGAATTATTGGATGTTGTTATGTTCCAGGGCACTCACTGTGAGAGCAGGGAAGCCGTCGCACATGCTGTGAATTCTGTAAAACCGCTGGTTGCACTGGAGCCTGCAAGACCGGTGATTAACGGCGAAACCTGTTACGAAGGAATGCTTAACAACTGCGGGTCGGAGATTCAGCGAATGATCTTCTGGAATACAATGCTGAAAGGCGGGGCAGGATGGACATACGGCGCACAGGGAGTTTGGGCGGCAAGCCATGAAAAGGATCCGTTTGGACCATCCGCATACGGTATGACATGGGGCTACCACAGCTGGCAGAAGGCGTCTCAGTTTGACGGGGGAAAACAGGTCGGCGCGAGCCGTAAGTACCTTGGCCGGTTCCCATGGTGGAAGCTTCTTCCTTCCGACGGGAAATTTACCATCAACGAAAATGTACAGCCATTTTATCAGTCGGCATGTGCTTCTACACCAGACAATGAATTATTGATTGCGTACGTACCGGTTCAGGTATTTAATGGGGACATCCATGGATTCCAGGGTGTAATGGGATGTTTTACCAATCGGTTCAAAGGCCTTACACCGGGCGACCGTTATGTAATCAGTGCATATGACGCCGTACGGGATGAAGAAATAGAGCTGTATGTTACAGAAGTAGATCCGGATGGAACCATCCCTCTGATTACAAAATCTTATCAGGAATGGGTTTATGTCGCAGAACGTACTACGATCCGTCCATGTACCGACAGAATTAAGCCGCCGCTTATGTTTGCGATGATGGAGGATTTAGAAGGATAAACAGATATATAAATCTTTTTAGAGAAAGATTTTTTATTTGCAGAAGTGCGTTAACGAAAACGCAAAATATATAGCAAAATGTGAACAGAAAAACATGGATGCGGAAAACTGTTGCGGCAGCTTTTCCGCATACCATGGCATGAAAAAGGTAAAGTATCTAAAAAAGAATGTACGAAAGGAAAAAATATGAGTAATACAAATTTGCCCAAATCAACGATGTTAGAAAAAATTATGTATGGATTTGGAGATATCGGCGCCAATCTGTGCTGGACTTTTATGGCTATGTACGTAACTTTGTACTATACAGATAATGTAGGTATTTCAGCCGCAGTTGCAGGTACAATGATGCTGGTTGCAAGATTTCTGGATGGTATTACAGATATCATCGGCGCTTATCTTATTGAAAAGATTCATTTTCGTGCGGGAAAAATCAGGCCATGGCTCATGATTTCCGCTCCGCTCCTTGCAATCGGTCTCTATCTCAGTTTTCATGTGCCTGCGGCTCTGTCCGTTCAGTCCAAGACAATCTATATCTTTGCGACCTATACATTTACCGCAGCCATTGCATTTACAATTTATAATTTGGCATTTTCATCCATCCTGAATCTGATGTCATTGGATCCGGACGACAGAAGCAACGCTGCAGTTGTAGGCAGAATAGTTACGACAATAGGCATATCGATTGTAAGCTATGTGTCTCCGTTACTGCTGGCCTTTTGGGGCGGAGAAAAGAGTACGGGAGCGTGGAGTAAGATCTCTACATTATATGCGGTTTTGTGTTTCCTGATCGTATTCGCGATGGGATATTTGATCAAAGAAAAAGAAAGGCCTGCTGATGTGAAAGAGCAGGGAGATACAAAAGATTCTGCTAAAAAGGAAAAAATGTCTGTTTTAATCAAAGCAGTTTTGAGTACAAAATATACATGGATTCTGTTTGCGATTTTCACATCTTTTTATTTGTATTTTGGTGTGGCCGGCGTCCGGGTGTATTTCTACAGAGATGTAATCGGCAACTTTGCTGTTTATGGTACGGTATCATTGATGTACTCCTTGTGCAGGTTGCCTGGCTTTGCCGTTATGCCCTATATCTTCAAAAAAGTGGGACAGAAAAATGCTGTTATGGGAGGGCTTGTGATCGCGATTGCCAGCAATGTCGTGATGTTCCTTTTCCCGAGGAGCCTTGCCGTCGCAATGACTACAAATGTGACAATGAGTCTTGGAATGGTGCCGCTGCTTGCTTCCGTATTCGTATATGTTGCAAATCTGATCGACTACATTTATACAACAAAGCATCTGCGTGCGGAAGGATTTGTCGCAATGACATCCAGTATCGGAACAAAGGTTGGAACCGGGATTGGTTCTGCGGCAGTCGGCTGGGGACTTGCAATGATCGGGTATAACGGCGCGGCTGAAACACAGAGCGCTGCGACACAGAGCGGGATTGTATTCCTTACAGCCGGAATTCCGGCAATCCTTGCCGTTGTACTCCTGATACTGGTATTCTTCTGGAAATTAGACAGCAAAAAAAGCGGAGAATAAAAAGACCATTCGTGAAATCATAAAAGAAAGGATGAAATAAAATGAAAAGAAAGTATTCTGTTTTTTTAGGAAATGTTGGATCTTGTTTTGACCGGTACTGTCCGGCATATGGAAAAGAATATACAATGACAGAGTTATTTGAAAGAGTAAAGACGATACCGCTTATCACGGCTGTCGATCTGGTTATGGATGACAGTATGATGGCAATGCAGGACGAGATCCGCAGACTTTTGAATGAAACCGGGTTAAAGGTGGCGTCCGTTGCAGTTAATCTGTGGTCAGATAAAAAATATAAAAACGGCGCATTGGCTTCCATTGACCCCGAGATCCGCAAGCAGGCCCTAAGAGAATCCAAAGCGGTAATTGATTTTGCAAAAACCGTGGACTGCAGGACGTTTACGATCTGGGCGGCACAGGAAGGATTTGACTATATGTTTGCAACGGATTATGTCAAATACAGAGAACTGTTTGCGGACGCAATCAAAGAGCTTTGCCTTTATGACAAAGATGTAGACGTTACGATTGAGTATAAGGCAAAAGAACCCCGGGTACATTCTCTGATGGGAACCATTGGCAGCACTCTTCTCATGCTGGAAAAGATCGGACTGCCAAACGGCGGAATCGCGCTGGATTATGGCCATGCCGCACTGGGATATGAAATACCTGCAGAATCTGTGGCAATGTGTAAAATGTATGGCGACAGACTGAAGCACATCCATATTAATGACAATTATGGCATGTGGGATGACGATATGATTGTCGGAAGCGTGCATACCATAAGCTTTTTAGAGTTCTTTTACTGGCTTAGAAGGACAGATTATCAGGGATATATGACGATTGACCAGTTCCCGTATCGTGAGGATGGAAGAGATGCGGTCGCGGAAAGCGCGGAATGGCTGGATTATCTGGAATCATTGATCGACCGGGCTGACATAGATGAGATTGAATCTGTGATTGAATCAGGAGATGCGGTGAAAGCAAGTAAACTAATGCGGAAATTGATGAAGGGCTGAAACATATATGTCAAAGATTTATAATTCAAAATACAAAGGAATCGAATGCATCTGTCTGGAAAATGGAGATATGCGTGCGGTATTTATTCCAGGCCAGGGAGCAAAATTGTGTTCTTATTATAATAGAAAGACAGAGTATGAGTATATTTATCAGGGAAAAGGAAAGGACTATAAAACAGGAAAATATGGCCAGAGCTTTTTAGAGGGTGAATGTGCGGGCGTGGACGAAATGTTTCCGAATATTGACGCTTTTTATTACGACACTTATCCATGGGAAGGAACCTTTTTTCCGGATCACGGCGAGCTTTGGGCATTGCCGTGGGACGCGCAGGCGGATGAAGGAAGCCTTACGATGACGACATACGGAGTAAAATTGCCGTATAAATTAACGAAAGTAGTCACAATGAATCAATTTGGAAAGCTTTATATGGAATACCAGCTGGAAAACCTGTCTGTTTTTGAGATTAATTTTGTGTGGGCAGCACATATGATGTTCCATGCAGAAGAACATTGCCGTTTTGAATTTGATGAATCATTGTCAAAAGCGTATACAACGATGTCTGACAGCAGGATGATTGGAAAATATGGAGATACATTTGAATATCCTCTGCTGAAGGATTCCAGTGGTTCGGTCTATGACATCCGGGAAAACAGAGGAAATCAGGCAAGTGATTATCAGAAATTCTATTTTGCGGAAAAGTTGAAAGAACATCAGGGCTGGGGCAGGATCGTATATCCGGATCAGGGAAGCCTGACAATCAGCTTTCCGACAGATAAAGTACCGTATCTGGGAGCAGTTCAGGGCGAAGGCGGTGAGCTTGATCTCCGCTGCATGATGCTGGAGCCATGCACAGGCGCATTTGACAGGCCGGATATCGCAAAGCTGCATGATATGGGCAGTGTACTTCAGCCCAGGGAGATCCGTGAATGGTATCTGGATATGGAAGTGAAAAAAACAGGAAGTGAAAAATAATATGAATGAATTTCAAAAAAAGTATCAAAAAGAAATCGAAGAATTGGTAAATGCATGCCATCGATGTGCAGAGTTGAATTATGTGACGTCCTCAGGAGGAAATTTATCCTTGCGTATAGCAGAGGATTTGATGTTGATTACGCCGACAAAAACGTTGAAACGTACTATGAGATTTGAGGATATCTGCGTGATCAAACTAGACGGGGAGGAGGTTTATTTTCCGGAAGGAAAGAAACCGACGGGGGAGTGGAAGTTCCATACCCGGATTATGAAAAGAAGAACGGATATCCGGGCGATCGTGCATGCGCATCCGCCGATTCTGACCGGCTTTGCCATTGCAAATGACGGAACCATGGAAAAACCATTCCTGCCGGAACCGATCATCGAGGTTGGACCGATTTTGACGGTTCCGTATGAAACGCCGCTGTCCGAAGCCCTTTCCGAGCGGTTCGATGCGGTCATTGAAAAATCGAATGGTTTTCTGATGGAAAATCACGGCGCGCTCTTCTGTTCTTTTACCGGGATTGAAGATGCCGTTGAGCTCCTCAATATGACAGAGTGTATGGCAGAATCGGTTTTAGTTGCAAAAATATTAGGTAACCCAAAAACAATTACCAAAGAATATGTGGAAGAGATGGATCAGGTGATCAGGGAACGTAATTTAAAAGTGCCCGGCGTACAGGGAAAATTCCAGTCTGTCGGAGAAATGTACTGTCTTACGCCATATGCGAAATCTGAGGATAAAGGTGCAAGATAAGGCAGTATAAATTAAAAACTTGCAGGATAAAGTTCTACCACAGTTGAAACCGCCGCTTGGGCGTATTAAAACATCTGCGTGAGATACAGGAACGCAACAAGCAGAAACCGCCGCAAAGACAGCGTAATAAATTCTTTGGCCGAGGTAGCCGACAGGCATAGAAAAACCGCCGTTATGGTGTGATCCATAGCGGCGGCATACATCATTAGTTACTGCCTGCAAGTGTGACTTTCATATCCTGAATATGGATGAGTGTTTCCCGCTTACATTTCGGACAATACAGAGGGAAATTTTTTATTGCCACAGACAGGGCAAAGTACCCATTGTGTTTTGCTCAAAACTTTTCCCCACAGGCTATTTTGCTTTTTGTTTTTTCAAAACTATCCCGCATACAATTACCGCTGCAAAAAAGATAAAAATTAAATACCATAGATTTTCAAAGCAAAATCCATGATCCAACATCAACCGGTATCCCCAGGAGGCTGGGAAAATTAGTCCTGCCGTTTCCAAAAAATCGGGTAGAAGCTCAATAGGAAACATAATTCCCGAAAGCATAATTGAGGGCAAAAACACTAATTGTGATATCATCGTCAGTTTCGCTTGATTTTTTACCGTCAATCCTAAAACACTTCCAATACTTAACGACACAATAATGTATATAGCAAGTGCAAGAAAGAAAAACGGAAGTTGTATCGGCAAAGTTGCTTCAAATAAAATAGGGGCAAGTAGCATTATCACAACACAGGTTATCGTCAAATGAGCAAATGCTGAAAGGAACATTGTAACAAGTCCTAAGCAGACAGGTACTCCGTTTGCTTTATAAACCTTTTTTATGTCGCTTCCGTAAGTTTCAATCAACGACGGCGGTAATCCGATAAATGCCCCCATTGAAACACTCAATACAATCATAGATTGTATTAGCGTACTTCCCATTTCGGGCATAACGGAAGTAAAAATACCGCCCATAAGAAGAAAGAAAATAAGCGGAACGATATAGCAGGTGACTAAGAGGGATTTACTTCGTATATCCAATTTCCACTGTAACGCTACACCATATAAAAAACCGTTCATTCTGTTTCCCTCCTTGCCATTTCGATAAAATGCTGTTCAAGTGTACCACGGTCAACTTTAATATCCAATATGGGAATTTCTTTTTGCTTCAAATCATTAAGCAGGGAAATCAAAGTATCTTCAATAGTATCTGTTTCAAAAGTGCTGTTTCCTTGTTGCGTTTTGATATGGATAAAATACGTTTCTCCAATCTTATCTGTCAGTTCTGTCGCTGTGCCGCAAAAAGCAATATTCCCATTATTTAAAATTGCAAGGCGGTCACATAGGTTTTCCACTTCCGTCATATCGTGACTTGTCAAAACGATCGTTTTTCCCTGTGACTTGAGTTTGCGGATTTGCCCGTGAAGTGAAACCCTGCCCGGGGCGTCAAGACCCGCAGTCGGCTCGTCGAGAAAAATAATATCTGGATTACCAATAAGTGCAAGGGCAAGATGTAATCGCCTTTTTTGTCCTGTGGATAGTTGGATGTACTGTTTCTTCTCAATTTCTTGAATGCCAAGAGCGTTAAGCATAGTGAAATCAAGCTTTGCCTTGTTCCATTTTGAAAATAATCTTACAGCCTCCATCGGTTTGATATGAGCGGGTAAAGATGATGATTGCAACTGAATCCCCATTTTCCCGTTTACCGTAATTGTACCGCTATCATATTTTCTCAAACCCTCAATACATTCAAGGGCTGTCGTTTTTCCTTCACCATTTACACCGAGCAGAGCGAAGGTTTCTCCCTTTTCAATTTCAAAATCAAGTCCATCCAGAACAATGTTGCGGCCATAGCTTTTCTTTAATCCACGAACCTGTATTGCGCGATTCATCATTCCACCCCCTCAAACGGATTTTCTCCAAGCCTTGAAAAGTAGACTTGCAAAGCCGGCTCCAGATAGTCGTTTACAATTTTTTGCCTTTCTTCCCAGGCATTTGTAGCGGTATCAATATTGCCGACCTCCATCAATTTTGGAAGCATACTCATATCACCGTTCGTAAATTCTGTAATCAATCCCCAATACTCTTTTATAATTCGTTGACATTTCTCACTTTCAGGGGACACACTTGCCTTTTGAAGTTCTATAATTTCATCACTCAAATGATTAAATCTATCCATAAAATTCAAACCGCTTTCCTTATCAAACCGATTACGGATATGGTCAAGCGTATCATCATCAAACCGCTTAATGAGACAGTAAGAGTCGTTTTTCATTTGCAGATTGACAATAATATCTGCATACTTCTTAAAATTGACGGTCTGCATTTGTAACACTTCTTCCTTTAAATGTTCGATTGCTGTCAAAGAAGCGGTTAGCTGTTCTATTTTCTCCCGTATGCTATCTGCCTGTTCGGTAAGGGCGGTTGCTACGTCAGCCGGTGTTTCTAAAGAAATTAAGCGATGCTTTATATCATCCAAAGAAAAACCCAATGATTTCAGAGATATAATTTGGTGAAGTATAACTAAATCTTTATCTGTATAAAGTCTTCGCCCGCCTTCACTTTCTGCCGAAGGGGATAACAAACCTTCTTTGTCATAGTATTGCAATGTACGGACAGTAACTCCTATTTTTTTTGCAACCTCTCCAACCGTCATAAACCCAAGCGGTATTGCTCTGTGTTTTGCCATAATTGCCTACCTCCTATGATAGATTATATATCATTACGTTACGTCACAAACAAGACCTTTTTCAAAAAATTTGCGGCAGAGATTTTGATCAGCCCCTTGTCAAGCAGACAGCTTAAATATCTAAAATGAAACGCTGAGAATGACCACGCTGATATACGTGGTCATTCTCTGCACCTATTTTCTAAGGCGTTTTCCGACTTCAACTGTTCTGTAATACTTTGCGACTGCTTTATAGTAATGAAGGCGGATATGATAAAAAAGCAAATCCATTGTGGACTGTAATTTTTCTATATTATGTTTCAGGACATATTTCAGAATATTGCAAGTTGCTGTTCATAGCCGCTCAGGCCTTGAACTGTAACACTTGCAATGTTCAATTTATAATGCTCAAATGGCGCGGTTGACACGATGAGAAGCCAATGATAAAATATTTTTATATTGATCAGATATTTGACAAAAAGCAGTTTGTAGTCGGAGGGCGCTTGCATAAATTTCACGGGGTACGATTATGATAAGGCAATGTATGGAAAAGGATTTAGCCGCTGTTATGAAGATCTGGCTTGATACAAACATCAAAGCGCATAACTTTATACCAGAAGAATACTGGAAAAGTAATTACGCGGCAGTAAAGGAAATGATGCCGCAAGCAGAAGTCTATGTGTATGAAGATGATGGAACTCATCAAATCGTTGGATTCATTGGATTAACAAATCATTATATTGCGGGAATTTTTATAAAAGAGGCTTTCCAGTCAAAAGGCATAGGGAAACAATTATTAAACTATGTAAAAGAAATTAAATCTGAAATGCGTTTAAGTGTTTATCAAAAAAATATACGGGCAACTGCCTTTTATCAGAGAGAGCAGTTTACAATACAATCTGAAAATATTGATTATATGACCAAAGAAAAAGAGCTGATCATGGTTTGGAGCAGATAAAAAACCGGAGCAATGATAATCATTTGCTGTTCTTTTTAAAGAAATGAGAATTTTTTTGAAGATGATTTAGCCCAAAGGTTTGAACAATGGAAAGGATACAGACATGGCGGAATTAACAAGTATGATGAATATTGGGAAAGAAATGGCAAAGAAGCTGGATTCCGTGGGGATCAGTTCCTCGGAGGAATTGATCCGTTCGGGTGCTGAACAGGCTTTTCTTAAATTAAAAGAAAGGTATTCGAATGTATGTCTGGTACATTTATATGCGTTGGAGGGAGCGGTCTGCAATATGGAGTTTAACAGCCTTACGGATGACCGGAAAAAGGAGCTGAAAGAGTTCCATGATTTCTTGAAAAGATGATGGCAAGATGAATCTGGACGCTGTCAAATTCTAAAGGAATCAAATTTCCGGAATCATGAATGAGAGCTTCTGTCTTTAGTCTCCATTCTGTTTTCGGATTCATGGATGACAGAGCCCATGCTATCCTCTACTATTTCTAAATCTTTTTTCTAACATACGGTATCCTCCTGTTTGAATACTTTACAGTCGTCTAAAAATCTGACTCTTCATAAGCCAAAGTTTCTGCTTCAGATTCCAGAGTCCGTTTCCACTGGCATCATCACACTTTTAAAATCCATTATAGAATCATGGTATTCCGCATGCAATATGGAATAAATGAAATTCTCCTGTTCTGTTTGGGCAAAAAAGAAAAAAGAAGAACTACCATTTTTCACCTATGATGTTATAATAGAATAAAATGGGAAGATTGAATGCAATATTGGAGGAGCTTATTATGGGGCACAAATCCACACGTTTTTTGACAGTCAGCTTGATTCTGGCATCCATTCTCTGTGTGATTATCTTTAATGTCCAGGCTACATGGATGAATCGGATGGGGGCAGGCGCGATAAAAGAGATCGGCGCGATCTATATGTCGGGCATGAGCAAACAGGTTGCTGCGCATTTCCAGACCATCATAGAACTTCGCCTGTCTCAGGTGGGAGCACTGGTAGACGCCGTTTCCCCGACACAGGGCAGGGACGGCATGGCGCAGCGTGTGGAACTGGCGCACAATGCGCGTTCCAGAGGATTTGAATATCTTGCGTTTTATACAGAGGATGGAGAATTCCATATGATTTACGGCTCCAAGGTTCAGCCGGAAGTACCCGAGGCTCTTCACCGATCTGTGTCGGGAGGCCGGGACAATGTCTGCATGGGCAGGGACGAATCCGGGGAACGGGTTGCCCTTATAGGGGTTCCGGTGGCCTATGAGATAGAGAACGGGGAAACGAGCATTGGGCTGGTGGCGGGGCTTCCAGTCCGTTATCTCAGCGATACTCTGGCCGTGAATGTGGACAGCAATATGGTCAATTATTGTATTATCCGCAGGGACGGGAGCCTTATCCTGAATAATGCTGATGTGGAAAGCGGCAATTATTTTGATAATGCAGCGTGGGAGGAACAAGAAGTACTTGCCGCGCAGCTTTGGGATTCCATGGACAGGGGTGAGGATTATACAAATGAAGTGACCATGGATGGGAAGCGATGGAATCTGTACTGTACAACCCTGCCTGCGTCGGAGTGGTATCTGCTGCTGTATATGCCTTATAGCTTACTGGATCAGAAGGTGGAGCAGATGGCAGGCGGCTGGTCGTTTTGCTCACTGGCGTGCTGCGCTTTGATCCTGTGCGTGCTTCTGCTGGTTTTTGCCGGGTATTTCCGGGATACGAGAAAACAGATGCGCGAACTGAACCGGGCATATCAGTCGGCGGAAGACGAACGGCTTACCGCCGAGCGGGCAAGCAGGGCGAAAAGTGAGTTCCTTTCCAACATGAGTCATGATATCCGCACGCCGATGAACGGCATTATGGGGATGACGCGGATTGCTATGAACAATCTGGACGACGTGGAGCGTATCCGGACCTGCCTGAAACGTATTATCGTATCCGGCCGCCATTTGCTCGGGCTGATTAATGACATGCTGGATATGGCCAAGATGGACAACGGCGGATTTGTTTTGAATATGGAGCAGGTCTCCCTGAGCGAGGTTATGCAGAATATAATGACTGTAATTCAGACGCAGGTTCAGGAAAAGAAGCAGCATTTTAACATCTACATACAGGATGTGGAATGTGAAAATGTATATACGGACAGGGTGCGCCTGAGCCAGATCCTGCTCAATATTATCGGCAATGCGGTGAAGTTTACGCCGGAGGGCGGTACGATCCAGGCATTCCTCTACGAAGAGCCGTCGCCCAGGGGAGATGCGTACATCCGCTCCATCCTGGAGATCAAAGACAACGGAATCGGAATGTCAAAGGAATTTCAGGAAAAAATATTTGACGCATTTGCAAGGGAAGACAACGCGCGGGTGGATAAAACAGAAGGCGCCGGAATGGGATTGGCCATTACCAAATATATCGTAGACGCCATGGGGGGCAGTATCCGCGTAAAAAGCGAGCCGGGGAAGGGCAGTGATTTTTATATCACCCTTGATATGGAAAAAACAGAACAGCAGCAAAAGCAGCCGCTTCCTTCCAGAGATGTATTGGTGGTTGACGATGACGAAACGTACTGCAGGTCCGCGGAAAAGATGCTGAAGTCCATCGGGCTGGAGGCAGAATGGGTCCGGGACATGGAAAGCGCCTGCCATTGGCTGGAGGAGAGCCGTGGAAGCGGGAAGGATCCGATTGTGCTTCTTGACTGGGATATACAGGGACAGGACGGCGTCAGCATTGCAGGGGCTCTTCGCAGCCGCTTTGGTGAAAAAATGATCATCCTTCTTCTCTCCGACGGGGAATGGGATGAACGGGAGGCAAAGGCAATACAGGCGGGAATCAATGGAGTGGTTGTAAAACCTACGTTCCAATCAGGGCTGTATCAGAGATTGCTCCCCTTTGTACAAATGCAGGAGGAGCAGGAAGAAACGGAAGAAGACGTTGACTTTACCGGCAGGAGAGTTCTATTTGCAGAGGACAATGAATTGAACTGGGAGGTGGGCGAGGATCTTCTTTCGGATTTCGGTCTGGAGCTTGACTGGGCGCAAAACGGAAAAATCTGTGTGGAAAAAATGGAACAGTCAGAAGCCGGGTGGTATGATGTCATCCTGATGGATTTGAGGATGCCGGTCATGACAGGGTATGAAGCGGCAGCCGCGATCCGCAGGCTGGAACGGGAGGATGCAAAAACGATTCCCATTATTGCAGTCAGCGCAGACGCGTTCAAGGACGACATCGAAAAATGCATTGCCTGCGGGATGAACGCGCATGCGGCCAAGCCCTATGATCTGGATGAGCTGACGGAACTTTTGTGCCAGTATCTTCATACATGATTTGCCTGCCAGAAGAGCGAAAAATCATATCTGATTCAATGTACAGGAGGCGGCTATGTCTAAAAAAAGAAGCGTAATCTATGCGGTACTGGCAGCTACGGTGGTTTTGGCCGGCTGCAGCGGCAAGGAGATCCTTACAGATCCGGTTGAAACTGCGGAGGAGGCTCATCAGGAGCAGGAGATCACCCTCTGGACATTCCCGGTCGGGAACTGGGGGAATTTAACTTCCGTATCCGGCCTGATCACCAGCTTTCAGAGGGAGTATCCGGGAATCCGTGTGAATGTGGAATGCCTGACGTATGATGATGGGGACGAGAAAATAGAGGAAGCGATCAAAAAGGGGAATGCGCCGGATCTGGTATTTGAAGGGCCGGAGCGGCTTGTAGCGGATTGGGGCGCCAGAGGGCTTCTGGTGGATCTGTCTGATTTGTGGGATTCGGACGTTGCCGGCGGGATTTATGAAAATATCAGGAAGGCATGTCGGCACAGCGACGGAGCGTATTATGAATTCCCTGTCTGCATGACTGCCCACTGTATGGCGATCAATTACGACCTGTTTCAGGAGGCCGGAGCCCTTCAGTATATTGACCAGGAAACCCATTCATGGACAACAGAAGATTTTGTAAAAGCCGTGGATGTCTTGTACGATTATACACAGAAGCGTTCAGGCGTTATTTACTGCAAAAATCAAGGCGGGGATCAGGGAACCCGCGCGCTGGTAAATAACTTGTATGGAGGAACGTTTACGGACGAAGACCACAGTGTTTATACGATTGACACGGAGGAAAATAAAAAGGCCTTGCGGCTTTTGAAGGATCTGAAAGGAATTGAGTTTGATCCGGATATGTCAGCCAAAGACGAAATCACCCAGTTTTGCAATGAGGAACTGGCTATGACGTTTTGCTGGAACGCGTCCATTGAGATTACCCAGATTGTCAATAATCCGGAATTAGATTTTGATATTTTCCCTATGACTTTTCCGGTCAGCGAAGGGGAACCAAGGCTTCAGGGAGGAATCTGGGGATTCGGCATTTTTGATAACGGAGACGAGGGACGGATACAGGCGGCAAAAACATTGATCCGCTATATGACGGAAAAGGACAGTTCTTACAAACGGGCGGTCCTGACTTCCTCCTTCTGGCCGGTGCGGGATATGGACGAAGTCTATGAAAATGATCTTTTTATGACAGAATACAGCATGTTCATGCAGTATATGGGGGATTATTATCAGATCACGCCCGGCTGGGTGGAAGCCCGTGAAGGCTGGTGGAAGATGCTTCAAAAAATCGGAGCGGGAGAAGAAATCGACAAGGCTGTGGAGGATTTTCCCCGGTAGTCTAACCGTCAACAGGGGGCATAAAAAGCAGGTGCAGTCCATTTGGTTTGTGGTGAGAGCATTAAAAGTCAAATACCCCGCAGCAAGCTGACGGGGCATCCAATTTCGGACGGAGGTAACAGCATATGGCAGCGTATTTCCCAATGTTTATTGAAATAGAAGGCAGGAGCTGCCTGATCATAGGAGGCGGACGGATTGCCCTTCACAAAATAAGGGTGCTCAGCGACTTTGGCGTACGGATGAAAGTGGTAGCGCCGGAAATCCTGCCGGAAATCCGGGAACTTGACAATGTGGACTGTTGTGAAAGATATTTTGAAAGAGAAGATTTAAAAGGACAGGCCATGGTCATTGCCGCCACTGACGACAAAGAACAGAACCACCGCGTCAGCCGGATGTGCAGAGAGGAAAAGATACCGGTAAATGCCGTAGACCAGCCGGAGGACTGCAGTTTTATTTTTCCTGCCTATCTGAAAGAGGGAGATGTGGTGGCTGCGTTTTCCAGCGGAGGGTTAAGCCCGGTCATTACTCAGTATCTGAAAGAGCAGGTACGCCCCATACTGACTCCGCTGCTGGGGCAGCTTGCAGACTGTCTGGGACGCCTGCGTCCAAAGGTTCAGAAAAGCTTTCCGATGGAAACACGAAAGCAAATCTATAGAAGGATACTACAGCTTGGCCTGAAAAAGCAAGCGGTTCCCTCGGAGGAAGAGACAGAGAGAATGATATGGGATTCAAGGCCGTAAAAGAAAGGCGTTTGCCCGGAGGCAGGAAAGGCCTTTCTTTTACGGCCTTTCCTGCCTCCGGGGGTAAATCTCTTCTGTTGAAAATCATCATCCTATCATTCATCCGATCCGTTATAGGCAGCCGCAATTTCTTTTTTTGTAAGGTATTTCTTCTCACTTTCCATAACCGCATTTACCAGCCGATTCAGAGAATCCCGGTTATTTTCTATGATAGCGGTCGCTTCCTGCAACTGTTCTGATAAAATTTGATTGATTAGATTTTTTGCTTGCTCATGAAAGTGCAGATCTTCTTTTGAAATGACAGCAAGCCCAATCTCATCTCCATACATTCCGTATCTGCATACCATCTGTGTGGCAAGCGCTGTCGCATATTCCAAATCGGCTGAGGCTCCAGACGTAAGGCCATAACCGCATACCATTTCTGCGGCTCTTCCGCCAAGCATCTCGCAGATTCTTTGAAGGAGGAGATCTTTTGTGCAGTCCTCAGGAATGCCTCCCTGTACATAACCGCCAAATTCGCCTCTTGCAACAACGCTCATATAGTGGGGCGGCCTGTTATGGAACATCTGGGTGAGGGCATGGCCGGCTTCATGGTATGCCGTACGCCTCAGCCTTTCTAAAGAGCTGATTTCCCTGGCATCTCCGTAAGTACACTTTTCGAAAGCATCGTCTAATAAGACGTCGTTTATTAATTTATCAGCGCGGATGGCTTCCCGCAAAGCCGCCTCTATCATGTTTTCAATGTCGGCAAAACTCATCCCAACCGACCGGTCGACAATACTGTTTATTTCCTCGTCTGAAACCTGAAATAGCTCTTTGTGCTCGCCAATCAGCCGTTCCAGCATCCATTTTTTACCGTTTGCATCTGGAAGGTCAATGATTAAGGTTCTGTCAAAGCGTCTCAGGAATGCGTCATCTAACCTGCGTTTCTCCATATTTGTTGCTGCCATGACGAATACCGGTTTGTCATCCACCCTCTTAAACCCGTCCATTTCTGTTAAGAGTGCGTTTAACGTTATATTTGTGCCGCTGACTATTTCCTTCCGGTCTCTTCCGATTGCATCCACTTCATCCAGGAACAGTACTGCCGGCGCATATTTCCTTGCAGTACGGAAGATACGGTGCACTTCGTCGGCACCCTTGTTTGCCAGCATATCCGCCCCGATCTCCAGGAAACTTACGCCTGATTCCGTGGCTACAACCTTTGCAAGCGAGGTTTTTCCTGTTCCGGCAGGTCCGTACATCAATACGCCTTTAGGGATCCTGCCGCCCTTTCGGATATAATCTTTGGGTTTCTTCAGATAATCAATAAAGTATTCAAGTTCTTTCCTCACATCGTCTGATACAAAAATATCATTCCAATGCTTATTCGGCCGTGTATCCGCCGACAGAAGGAGGTCTTTATCCTCCGCTTCAACGGCTGTTTCCAGTTTCAAATTGCAGAAAACGATCCTGCCGGATTTTTCTTTTTCATCCGTTTCAATTCTCAGGTCAAAGGTAAGCCTCTGATGCCGGAGGGAAAGCGTATCCATTGTTTTCCGGCAGCATATATCCATATAAGCTTCAGGGATCTCAACCTGGATATGCTCCCGATGGATAAATCCTCTGGCTCCGCGGCGGCGGAGCGCCTGTCTTTCTCTGGAAGAATAAGGATACCCTGTGCCTCCATATAAGATATAGACGGGAATATCCCCGCATTCATCTCTTACGGCGGAAAATACCCTGCTGCCTTCGGTCTGTATATCTGCAATACTCAGACTGGTTTCTTCCTCCTCCATCCCATATGCATAATCAACGGCTGTTAAAATGACATTTTCCCTGCGGATGATTTGCATAAATTCTTTGAGGTCAGCCGTCGTTTTTATTTTTACATGATTATCTGTCAACCGACTGTCAGAAATCGCTTCCGCTTCTCCGAAAATGGCAATGACACAGTCCTTTTCTCCAAGATGAAACTGCCGGATTTCATCGGTTGCCCCGGAAAAGTCATGCCCCCATGAGATCCTCCTGATGCGGTTCAATCCTATTTTTTCTTCTGCCCGGGTCAGAAGAGTATACAGCCCCCTGTCCAGGAGCTTTCCGGCAAGCGCGGTGGCATTTCTGGCGTCCATATTGCCGCCCATGGAGTACAGGGCAGTTGCTGCAAGGTTCTCTTTTTTGAACTCTATGTCGTACCCATATATTTCTTTTAATTGTTTTTGCTGTCTGTCCAAATCCGTCTTTATAATTTTAAAAATGGCGTCCGCCCGGAGATGATTGAACATAATGATGGTATGGGATGACATTCTTGAAATTATTTCCGGAGGGAAAAACGGTGTATTTGAATTTGGATGCGTATCTTTTTTCAAGGCGTCTATAATGACTGTATCCGGCAGCAGAGTCAGATTTTCATTTCCGGCGTCTTGATATAGCTGTTTTCCCGCGTTGGTGGTAAGGAAAACAATGGTATTCTGGAAATTTATGTCTCTGTCATAATGTCTGTCAAAGCATTTGCCCTCGTCCAGAATCTGGAGAAAGAGCAGGATTACTTCCTTACAGGCCTTTTCGATTTCATCAAACAGCAGCACACATCGAGGATTTTCCCGTACAAAGTCGGTTAATACACCAGATTTTGAATTGCTCCAGTGCGTAGAACTTCCTATAAGTTCTGTGACCGTATTTTGATCGGAATAACCGGCCATATCAAAGCGCCTGTAGGGAATGCCCAGTGCATGGGCGGTAATTTCTGCAATAAAGGTTTTGCCAACGCCCGGCGGTCCGGTAAACAGGAAGGCTTTTCTGGGGCCTTTCTTTTGATTGCCGGCGTTTGCCGTTTTTTCCGTATGGAAATAAGACTCTTCAAATTTATCGATCACATCATTTTGCCCAACGACTTTTTCTTCCAATTTCATACGGAGGTCAGAGGTTTGCATTACAATGTCCTGCATAGACGCCGTCGGTTCATTCCATTTTTTTGCCAAAATTTCTTTTTCTAAATCCTGGTTTTGAAAAGGCCCGGATATGCTTAAAAGTTCCTCACGGTATACCGGATTCCCTACAAGCTCCCTGTATAGCCCCATGACCGTATGTCTGCCTTGCCTGATAAATTTTTTCATGGCTACATAAGATTTTGGGGGATCTGCTAATAGGGCGAGTGTTTGCCAGTCGGCTTTCGCTTTTAGTAAAGTTCGGTTGCAGATTTCCGGAAGATCCGCCGCCTCCATTTTAAATGTTTCAAAACGTTCTTTTAAACTCTTATAGTCTTCGGTTTCATGCCATATATCCTTTACTAATTTATAATCTGAATCAAACGGAAGTTCGTCTTGCTTTTTGTCCAACATACTTTGATACTCATTTAATATTTTATCGTCATCTAAAATCAGATAAATCAATGCCGTATAAAGTGAGATGCAGGAGTAACGGTCGGTATAGGTTTCCCCGTTTATTAATTTTTTGAATGAAGAGCAATGAAACAGGGCCGCAATCCAGGGAGAATTTCCATAGGAGTCTGGTTTCAGGCCCGCTTTCCTCAATATCCTCAGATCTGAAAGAGAATCCAGCTCTTTGTTTAAGGCGGACTCCTCATCATACCATTTCAGCAGGTCCTTTGACTGTTCCGCTTCTTCCGGAATTTCCTTTAAATATTCTTTTGCCTGTTTTAACGCATGAGAAAGACTCATCGCGACTGTTTCGTCATCATTTTCTTTTTCTGTCATATACGTGAAACTGCGATATTCTGCGCGGCTGAATCCTTTTACCTGCCGTTCAGTTTCTGCCCAGTCATGGTAAATATCCGGTTTCCGTCCTCTTCTTACAGCATAAACTTTTTTCTTCATAAACATTTCCTCTCCGGCTGTTTCAAAGTCTTTTTTTCTTTTGTTATGATAATATTTTTGCATAGCATATGGATAATGTCAAGCAAGAGCGGCTCTTGAAGTTGGAAATTTGAATCATAGTTAATTCCTGCTTTGTCAAAATAAGAAGTTGTCATTCTGGCAACTCCATTTCATCATTCATTTTTACGAAACCATATTTTTCATACAAAGGACGCCCCATAGCAGTTGCTTCCAACGAGATAGATGAAATCCCCTTACGCTTAGTATCGCTAATCAGCTTATCTAATGTTTTATACGCAATTCCCTTTCTTCTGTAATCAGGATGTGTATACATATTCATTATATATGCTTTCTTTCCACTTGGATTATGATAAGTTGGCATTACCTGAAAAAAGCTGACACCGCCAGCGCCTACAAAGCGGTCTTCATCAAATATCAAATATGCGATATGTGTACCATCACAAAGAGCTTTTTTATAATAGTCATAGGATTGCTTTTTTACTTCACTCATATCAATATCACAAGACAATTTATTCGCTGCCCTTAATACTTCTATTCTTGTTTCTGTTAATATATCCAGATCCTCAATCGTTGCTCTTTTACAGGTTATGTTCAATGCCTTATCCTCCATCAACTTTGCAGATATTCAATCAGCTTGCTTGCATATTCATCGCTATGCTCATGTAAATACTGTCCATGCCCCATAAAGTCAATCTCTACATCTATTAGAGCAGGCAGATATTTCTTTAACAAAATAACGCTTTTCCGTGGATATTTCTCATTTGAGCCTCGCCAGAACACAATCGTGCCCTTGTAATTTCTTATATTTTCAGGAATATGATATCTATACACAAAGTCGCACGCATTTTTAATAGTATTTGCGGTAATGTCCCAATAAAGCATTTCGATAATACTGTTGTTATCTTTTCCCATAACGGCGTCCATCATAAACTTAGGAATTGCTCTTCCGTTTTGAATCCGTTTTATCGCTTTGCAGAATATAGATTCATAGGGCTTTGTCAGCAAGCCCATTTTTGTCAAAAATGCCGCATCCAAATGTGCTTTAGCAACATTTACATTGCCTCTGCCTATAATCTCAACAACCATTGTTGCTCCCATAGAAAATCCTGACAGGCAGTACAGATTACCAGAAAGATTATTTATGATGTAATTTTCTATCTCATCACAGCAATCTCCAAGGCTGACAAGTTCATCTGTTCTTTCACTGTGACCGTCCACTTCTGCTAATATCACATAATAATCTGACAGATGTTTCAAAATTGGTTCATAGCAAAGAAGCGCCGTGGAAGCCATTCCATGTATCAATAGTATTGACCTGTTGTTTTTATCGCCAAAGCATAAAAAGTTCATAACACATTTCCCTCAAAATTCCGTTTAAAGCTCCTGTTTTCTCCGGCAGATTTAGGAACCAGTGTGTATTTGCCACCATTTCCCGGATAACTGCTTTTACATTTACAAAAACAGCTTTCTTTTTCGGCTGCCGGAAGCGGTAGGTTAATCCATTTGCTGTGAGGTGCTTTCCGGGTACTGTGGGATGATCAGCAGTACCTGCAGGATAAACACATCCTCCCGTGTCTCTATGCTCATGGCGCCTCCATATTTTTCGGCTACCGCTTTTATATTAGACAACCCTGTTCCTTTTTTCACCGCGCCTCTTCCACGGAAGCTGTTCTCCACTTCTATCATAAGAAAATCTCCCTGAATACGCCCGGACACATGGATAGACCCATCCATATTTTTACATGCCTGAATCGCGTTATCCAGCGCATTCGATAGGACAATGCAGATATCAATGTCCCGCAGGCCGCAGGGGTATGGCAGGAGAAGGGAACAGTTCACGCGGATCCCCATGCTTTTTGCAATCCCCAGCTTGTTTCCCATTAAGATATCGACTACAGGGTTATTGGTGCTGCAGGGGAAGGACATTTTTTCTGCTATATGATCCATATCCTCAATATAGCTCACAGCCTGTTCCAATTTCCCGCTCTCTAAAAGGTCTTTCATCACTGCGATGTGGTTCCTGATATCATGACGGAATGACTTTGTCCTGTCATAACGGGTTTTTGCTTCCTCCACATACTGGTTCAGGGAATGTTCCTCCTGCTCCAACAGTGATAATTCTGTGCTGAGACGGAAATTCTGCTGCAATTTCTTATAAGAGAACAGGATGCAGAACAGGCTGGCAAGTCCCAAAAGATGCATAGCAAGCAGCTGCCAGTGGTTGAGCAGATACCCGGAAGGCCCATCCTCCACTAAGACCTCATACTGGAATTCAAATTCAATAAGATTGATATATTCGCTCATAATAAATATCATCAGTATTGGAATGAAAACCAGAAACATCTGCTGCATTTCCGCTGTGGTATAGCAGGAAAAATAACGATACACTGCATAATAACAAAACCCTGCCAGCATCAGTGACGCCGCCTCGCTGCTCAGCATGACCGCAATACCCGAATCATAGAAAACAGCAGGCAGAAACGGGCATAAAAGGCTGATTAAGGATTTCACGATTCCATAGCATAACAGCATGATTTCAACCGTCAGCGCCGCATACAGAAGAGAAGACTTAAAATCCGCGTGGCAGACAAAAGTCCCGCATGCCGTAAACAGAAAGACAAGCACCAGGAATCCGATGAACGTACAAACCGAAAGAAAATGATTGACAATTACCGCACATACTGCAAACAGGAAATAAAAAGGAGGCCATATTTTCTTTTTCAGGATTTTTGTCAGGAAATAAAACTGGAAAGACGTCTCGACCATGCCCATAATATATATATTGAAAAAATCTAAATACTCAGTCATTTTACTTTCCCCCATATGTAAAACTCCTGTAACTGTTCCATACCTTTCACAGTTCCATGCAAAAATCCATTTTAAATGTCCACGCTCCGCTTTAATCGACGTTAGGCAAACGTCCACGGGACGTTCAACGCCCTTCGGCAATGGGATTTTTACACTCCTGAATCTTTTTCTTACGGTCTGTGCAGTAAATACACAGATTTGCCATATAACTGCAAAATCTCTTACATATTCTTCATATACTGCAGAACAACGCTGGAAAACTCTTTGCTTCGCAGCCGTGATACAGGAACCTCTCTGCCGTTATCCATATATGCAGTCCCGTTTTTATATCCTTTTAAATGCTTCAGATTGATGAGATAGCTTCTGTGGCACCGGAAAAAACGGTCGTCCAGTTTCAGTTCCAGATTTTCAATCCGATCATAATAATCAAGAACCTCTCCTGAATCCAGGTTCAGATATATTTTCCGGTCTATAATCTCACAGAAAACAATCTCTCCTTTTTGGATAATGCGTCCCTCATGCCCCCTTTGAACGAATAGGCTGTCTTCGTCGGCGCTGCCCATGGAGGCCAGCAGGCGCTCCATGGTTTTCTCAAACTGTTTTTCTTCGACCGGTTTGACCAGATAATCGTAGGCCTGCACCTCAAAAGACTGGAATACCATCTCTTTGAGTACCGTGATGAAAATCAGGAATCCCCGGAATTTATTCGCCCTCAGCTTCTTTGCTGTCTCCATACCGTCCATATCCTTCATCTGGATATCCAGAAACAGGATATCGATTTGCCCGTCGTAGTTCAGCAGTTCTTCGCCGCTTAAAAACGTACGGAGGCTGATTTCCCTGTTCTTTTTACGGAAAAAATCGGAGACAAAAGTCTTTATATGATCGGCCATATATGTTTCATCATCACAGACTGCAATACGAATCAATGCTCCACCTCCCAGTCAACACAGAGTCAATGACAAAATTAAAAACTTATACCGCTGCTTTAGACAGACATTTTATTATAGCCTGCCTGGAACATTAACACAATCAAATTGCTTTGAAATGTTATCCGGATGCTGTGGAATGTGCTGCGTTTCATCCTCTGGCTACACTACAGTAAAACTTCGCACAATGATTTCAACGCCGGGTTTTCATCTTATTATTCCGTTATTCTGCCGCCTTATTGATGCATCCTATTGCATTAAGGCTGCGCGGATACCCGATATACGGAAGGCACTGGGATACTACCCGGATCAGGAAATCCTTGTCATTTCCAAGATTCATATTTCCCTTTGCATGGGCAATAAGCTGCGGTTCACATCCGCCCTGTGCAAGCAGAAAGCAGAAAGTAATCATCTCCCGCTGCCTTAAGTCAAGGCCTCCCCTTGTGTAATAATCCCCAAAGCAGTTTGCCGCAAGCCATCGGTTGATATGTCCGGCCTTCCAGGCTTCCTTCATATGTTCCCCGAAAATCTCCGCCTGTGCCTGCACTCCTTTTTCCAGGCGATCCTCCAGTGTGGTTGTCGCCTGATTCGCGAGGGGCAGCTCGATACTTTGAGCCATTAAGATCTCATTCGTAGCTTCTAAAAACGCCATCACTCTTCCAATCCCCAGATAATCCACCGCCTGATACACCATTTCTTTTATCATAACAGGCGTGACTCCCTGCTCCAGAGCCTCAGGAAGTTTCTCCTTATAAACCTCCAGTCCCTGACATCCTAAGAGTGCCGAAAGGATCGCCAGATACCGCACATCACCGGGCAATTCCTGCCCCGGTTCTTTTACGACCTCTTCCAGGATAAAATATTCCATGCGTTCCATAAATTCCGGATCTGTTTCATAATAATTCATTGCTTACTCCTCCTGTACTAAACTCTGAATCTTCCTAAATATAGATGCCTTATATACCTGGCAGCTTAAGATGACCGTTACAATCATATAATACACTATTTTCAGACAGATTGCATCTGCAAAAGGATACGGCGGCCACCGAATCCAAGTCCGGGGCGTTGACATCAGGGGAATGCAATGATAGAATATGTCTGTGTTTATCAGCCATAAAATATATAAAATCCAAGTACAGAATTGGGAGGAGAGAGGTTATGGGAAAAGATACCAGAGAATATTATTCATTTGTACCAACGGATAAAGCCAAAACACTGGCATGTATTGAAGAAAAGTATGGAGCGCATGAGGAATCCAAAGAGGAATATGTTGAAAGGTATTACAAAGGGGAAGACAACCGTTTTATCAAAGTGTACAAAGATAAATGCGAAAACGGAATAAAAGTGAGAAACGGCAAAATTCTTATGTATGGACTGGATGAGGATTATCAGGAGCTGCGTGAAAAAGATATGCGTTTAAACGGTAATCCTGTCGAGGAATCAGGCTCCCCTCTGATTTCGGATTTGAATTTTAAATATAAAACCATCGGAAGCGATGAAACAGGCAAGGGAGAAATGTTTAAATATCTGGTGGTCACAGCCGCCTATGTTGATGGTGAAAACGATGTAAAAAGATTTATTAAACTGGGAGTGGACGACTCTAAGGAGATCTCAGATAAAATCGCTTCTATTGGAAAGGCAGTTACCGGCATTAGCAGCTGGGAGGAACTTTTGGAAAAACTCAATGAGAAGCAGTTGTTCGTTACAGATTGCTCTGTTACAAAAATTATTACAAATGAGGAATATAATGAAAGATGCTGTGAAAACGGAGAGAATGTAAATGAAGTTATAAAAAAGGCGCACCTGGAGGTATTAAGAGAAGCGTATAAAATCCATCCTGGCAGCATGATTGTAGTGGATAATTTTTATGATAAAAGCCAAAATTCTATAGTGAAGTTCAAAGAAGAATTATCTTCCGGGGATTCCACGATGGACTCTGACCATGTATTTATGACTGTCCAGGCCGACTCTAAAATTATGGCTGTTTCTTTGGCATCCGTAATAAGCGCCTATATCTGTGATCTTGGTTTCGATTACGTCCAGGGGATTTTCGATGATTGTAAGAAAAATCCTGATGAGGAAATCCATCTGCCTAAGGGCAGCAGCCTCAGTATAGACAAACTGGCAGACTTCTTTTCAAATCTGAAACCGGATCAAAAAGACGAATTTATCAATAAATATGCAAAAAAATTTAACAATGTACAAAAGGCAATAAAAAAAGTCAACTGAGCAGGCAGCTTTCTTTAATGCCATTATAAACCGGGGGGCAGGCGGCCTTCTTTCATCTTGGCCGCCGTGCCTCCCTTTTGGGCAGAACCGGGAATGCCGCGTGGGGTTCTCTTTGATACCAGTATGCGACACTTGACAGATCGTCCTGCCGCTCGAACAGCCCACAGTAGGAAACGCCGATCTGCTGTAGAGTGACTTTCAGATCCTGGTCAAAAAAGATAGGATCCGGCATATGCCAGCGATAGAACCCGCGCATAGGAGGGCAGTCGTCATTATGATACGGATGCACAACAGTCTGGTCGCGGCGGGAATAGAACGGATATCCAAGGTAAGCGGTAGAATAGCATTGCTCCTGCATTTTCCCGTCCGGATACCCTGCAAAGCTCCAGGAGCCTCCAAAGTAGTCCTCCATCCCTGTTCCACAGATGGTAGGATATTCTTTATCGCCGTCTATATAAAATTTCATTTCCCCTTCTCCCCACCAATACCGTTCCAGAGTGGACAAAGCAATATACGTTCCCACATAACGCCCGCACCCTCTGATTCCGTCTGCAATAACATAATCATTCCCTTTTTCCGTGATTGCCTGCCGTCTCCATTGGGCATGGAAATATTCGGTCTCTGCCGGGATTTCATCATAAAGGATGTAATCGACCTGGTAGAAAAATACAGGAAGGGTTTCCGGGTGTTCATTTACCAGCACGATTTTCGCCCTGCGTCCAAAAGGCATCTGAAAATAACTATTCAGCCCTCGCAGCGGCGCAGCGACGATGCAGGATGAATTTACAAAACATTCCCTGCCGAAACCGCAGCAGAAAAAGTCCCCCAGAGGGGTTTCTACCGAAGGCGTATCTTCTCCGTCCCAGAAAAATTTCAGAACCAGATCCCGCAGGACAAAGCAATGCGCATCCGACGTCTTGTTGTCCACAGTCATCCAGATATGGGAAATGACTCCCGCCCCATGGATATCTGCAAGAACGACTTCCTCACCCGGTGCAATATCTTTCAGACAGGGGTTCCCTTTTCTGGATTTTCCCAAATGGCTGGATGCCATCCCTCCTTTTCCTTTTTCACCGGTCAGATTTTCCGCGTTGACCGCGCGGCTTTTGCCACGCGTTAATGACAATGGATTCATCATAGATTGTTCCGCCTTTCTTAAAATAAATTGCATTTTCAAACAGCAGCTGACTGCGGGGGCTTTTACTTTAAGAAATAATTTTCCATTTTCTGAACGTTACATCCTGTCTGTTCAGCAGCGGAAAAAGTCTTACTTTGTCTCCTGCAGTTTTCCATATTCATAAATCGTATCGCTGGAAACGTCAATCTTGTCGTTCCAGAATACGTTTTTCACTGCTTTGTAATTGATTTTTTATATTATACTCTGCTCTATCGCGTCTATCAAGAGGCTTGCTCTATAAAAGTCGGTTTTTATCCCTCTGGGCGCCCGGGTTTTGGAATTATATCTCCCCATCACTTCAAAGACCATCTTGACTTTCCGCTTTAAAACGAATACGATACTCCGCTGCAGGAGGCATATATGCACGGATACTGGGAGGCACCCGTCCGAGAAAGCAGAACCCGAACGATTCTATCATGGATTTGTGTTGGGATTAATTGCAGATTCAGGAAAAGAATTATGATGCGATGCTGCTTGCGAGAGGGATTCCGGAAAATAAAATCCGGCATTATGGTTTTGCATTCAGGGGGAAGGAGGTACTTATAGGTTAAAAGGGAAAGTGGAAAAAGAAAATGGAGTTCTAAAAGAGGAAAATAAGAAAATTTTTGTTGTATAATTTTGTCGAATATGATAGTATCTATTTGTGGCGATAAGATTTCATGAGTACAGAGAGAGTACTTGGGGGATGTTGTCGCCTTTTTTGTGTATATAAAGATCCTTATGAGAAGTATGATTTGCCAATCTACAAAACGATTTTCTCAAAAAATCAGCATTGTTTTGGCAAGGTTAATTGCTCATAAGTATAGTCAAAAAAGTAGACGGAGTATAGATGAAGGATAATTGTTAGTTATCCGTTGGATTTGGCGGATAGAGCGGTATGGA
>CATKXE010000011.1 GCA_949840465.1 uncultured Lachnospiraceae bacterium
TATGTCACCAACTCTGTAAGAGTTGATGACCTACGCGTGCATCAGCACGCTTCCTCTTTTCTATATGTCACCAACTCTGTAAGAGTTGATGACCTACGCGTGCATCAGCACGCTTCCTTAATGCACTTCCTTAAAATCATCCCTGGTCAGACCTTCCTGCGCCAGCATCATCTCCAGCACGGAGATATCCGAAGACACATCCCATGCCGTATCCTGAAACAGGCTGTCCAATAATTTCTCAAATGCAACATTCAGTGTATCCAATGTCTTCTCTATCTCTTTTTTCGAGGAAATAATATTTTCCCCCTGTACCGGCTCGGCATCCAAATCCTCATATGCCTCTAAAAGTTTTACAGTCGTCGGCAAATAATAATCCATCATCTTGTTCAGGTCAGCCACAAGCTCCGGGTTCTGCTCCACCCGGTCAAAAATGCGGTCCACCAGCAGTTCCATCCGGGAAATCTTCGCTGAAATCTCTCTTCCCGGCAATGCGTCATTGCAGGCATGGATCTTTCGGATATACTTTTCTCCGGTACGGATAACCTTCCGTACCTCCGGCGACAGATTGGAATCCGGCTCCTCGGCCTGCTTCTGGACTTCCTCAGCCCTCTTTCTGGCGGCGTCCGCCTGCTTCTCTTTCGTCTCCGCTTTCATCTGCTCTGTCTGTAACAGCAGATCCGTATACTGCTTATAAGCATCGTTGCTGACCATAAGGCAGGTCTTCTGCTTGTCAAAATGCCCCTGGCGGAACCATCCCTTCTGAATCATCTTCTCCAGATCCTTCACAACAAACCTTGGAGATTTTCCCAGATGATCCGAAAGCTCCTTGACATTACAGTATTCCCTGCTCCCCAGACTGCGGATATAGCCTCGGAACCTTTTCACCCTTCCAAGGATTCCGCTCCCCGCCCCGGCCATGCATCCAAATCCCGCTGCAAAAAACGCCGCGCCGCCGGAAGCCATCAACCAACCCGCGCCCATATCCCCGCTGGTGATTCCGGCAAGCAGGATTACCGCCAGTCCGATCAGGGAAATGCTCCCTGCCGCACATCCCACTCCGAAAAGCATGGTTCCGCCGATCTTCGCAGGCACAGTCCCCGCATAAAGAGCAGGAAGCTGCTTTTCTTCCGTTCCTTTCTGCCCTGGGTAACCATTCTCCTCTTCCACGCGCTTATCCCTGTTCCCAAACCGGGAATAATACGCTCTATTCCAGTTATATCTCGGGCCATACTGCCCGGCGCTTCCATTGCCATCATTGGGACCTTGCTGCCCATAGGCTCCATTCCCACAGGCCGTGTCTTGTCCTCCATATGTTCCCTGCCCCTGCTGGCTGTACGTTCCTCTGCCTGCCCCTTGTCCCGGCTGGCCATATGTTCCATATGCCTGTCCTTGCTGGCCGTATGTTCCTCTGGCGGCTCCCTGTCCCGGCTGCTCATAATCTGCGCTGCCGTTCCACTGGCCGTATGCGCCGCCTGACTGGCCGTACATTCCGCCGGGCTGCCCATTACCCTGGCCGTTCCAATTCGATCCCTGCTGCCACCCGCCCTGGCTCTGTCCTGTCCCCCCCTGATACTGGTTCTTCTGCTTTTTCTGTTTATTGCCGTTCCGATTCACACTGTCACGTACGCCTCTGGTAAACTCGCCCGCCGCGTCCCGCATGCCCCTGCTGATTCCGTCTGCCGCGCCGTTGATGGCATCTGTGATTGTCTGATTCAACCTGCTGAAGTCTCTGGAATCCACCGCATCCTGAACATTCCTGCGGATCTCTTCTCCAAATCTTTCCCACTCCCGGTTATCCATCATATCCTCCTGCTTGTTTGCTGCTGTTTATAGATCGGCCAAGTCAAATACCCCCCAGCAAGCTGACGGGGCATCAAATTCCCAGCGCAGCAGGCTGCGGGGTATCTGACCCTCGCGGCAGTCGCCAAATGGATATACAAAAACATATCCACCTGGTTCCTTGCTTCACGGGAATAAATGCTTGACCGTAAAAAACTTTTGTATGATAATTAGTTTAGACAGGTTATAGCAAAAAGTCAAGAAATATACGGAAATAATGTTACAATTCACAGCCTGACCGACCGCGGATTGTAACACATCCAGCCCATTGAAAGCCGCCTGACGGCGAGGGGCCGGATGCCGGATCGAGTACTTTCCTGGTTCGGATTCTGTGCAGCGTAGTACGCAGCCTGATGAATCGCAGCGAACCAATCCCTTTACCAAAAGAGGAAAAAGCCCGGCAAGAAGGAGACCTAATATGAAACCGACCATTATTTTTGAAGACAGAGACATCCTCGTGTGCGTAAAACCACACGGAATCCCAACCCAAAGCCGACGCATCGGCGCCCCCGACATGGTAAGCATCCTCAAGAACCATCTACACACCACTTGCGGCAAAAAGGGGGAGCCCTATCTTGCGCTTATCCATCGTTTGGATCAGCCGGTGGAAGGGCTGCTGGTATTTGCCAAAACCCCCGCTGCCGCCAAATCCCTCTGCCGCCAGCTCCAATCCCCGGGCTTTGGCAAGCATTATCTTGCCGTTTTAAATGGCGTCCCTGCCCGTCCGGAAGCCACTCTGGAGGATTATCTGGTCAAAGACGGCCGCGCGAATATGTCGCACGTCTGTACGTCCGATACCCCCGGCGCAAAACTCGCAAGGCTTCATTATAAAATCCTTCGGAGCCATGACAGCCTTGCCCTTGCCGAAATCACCCTTGACACAGGCCGCCACCACCAGATCCGCGTCCAGATGTCCCACGCAGGCTGTCCCATCGCAGGGGATTCCAAATATACCCCAGCTTCTTCCCATGCCGTCTCCCCGCCCTCGGATGTCCTGCGGCTCTATGCCGCTAAGCTGTCCTTTATGCATCCCGTAACCGGCGCTTTGCTCTCCTTTACCTACGACCCAAAGCTTCCCTTTTAACGGCATATCATTTCCAGCCTCCATGTATCCTGACGCATAACAGCCGGCTGACCTTTTGTCAACCGGCTGCCTGGTATAACATGTTGTTTCTTTGATCTATACTTCTTCCTCCTCCGCTGCTACCTGATATTTTTCCAAAATCATGGTCTGGATCCGTTCTCGCGTATCAGAGTTAATCGGGTGTGCAATATCCCTGTATTCACCATCCATCGCTTTTTTGCTCGGCATTGCAATAAATAATCCCTTTTCTCCTTCAATTACCTTAATATCATGAACCACAAATTCATCGTCAATCGTAATTGAAACTACCGCCTTTAATTTTCCTTCTTTCGCCACTTTTCGTACACGCACATCTGTGATCTGCATATCCAGTCTCCTTTCTCTGTCTGCATTCCCCGGTACAGCCCTTCGCAAGCCTGTCCATTCATCCCATCATCCGTACCGAAAAGACTTCTAACACACCTTCATCTCTTATTTTTTATCATTGCAGGTCGGCAAAAAATCCAGATCTCCCTCCTGTAAAATTCTACGCTGCCCTATTCATCCGATACTAAAAAATACCGACCGAACTGCACAATTCCTACACCCCCGTCCGGGAGGCCCCCGGCGTCTGGCTCTGATTTTATATCAAATACCTCTCGTTTTTTTCCACAACCACTTTCACATCACCTTCCCCTACATGCCTCGTATTGGCTCTGATCGTACTTCGGCTCTCTACGATGCAATTCTCTATATATGTATAATCCCCAAGGTATACATCATTTAAAATAATTGAATTTTTGATCACGCAGTGATTCCCTGCAAATACTTTTTTAAACAGCACCGAATTCTCCACCGTGCCGTTGATAATGCTTCCGCTTCCAACCAGACAGTTCTTGACTACGGAACCCGGATTATATTTTGCAGGCGGAAGGTCGCTCACCTTTGAATACACTACGGGGTATTCCCTGAAAAAATAATTGCGTATTTCCGGTCTCAGGAAATCCATATTTGTCTGGTAGTAGGCTCCTATTGTGGAAATATTATTCCAATAGCCGCTTAACTTATATCCATATATCTTCTTCAGATTCTTATGCCGAATCAGAATATCCGTCACAAAATCATAGCGTTCATCCTCCACACAACGTTCGATCAGATCAATCAGCTGCCTTCTGCGCAGCACATAAATCCCTGTAGATACTATATGCGAATTTGCCACCATGGGCTTTTCTTCAAAATCACAGATCCGTGCCGAATCGTTCATCCGCACAGTGCCAAAGCGGGTGGCGTCATCCGTCTCCTCTAACTCCTTTACTACCACCGTGATATCCGCCTTCTTTGCAATGTGATACTCCAGCACTTTATTATAGTCCAGCTTATACACGGCATCCCCGGAAGTGATCACTACATAAGGCTCATGGCACTTTTTTAAGAAATCCAGGTTCTGATAGATTGCGTCTGCGGTTCCCCTGTACCAATAACCATTTTCCGCAGTGATCGTCGGGGTAAATACATAGAGCCCGCCCTGCTTCCTCCCAAAATCCCACCACTTGGCAGAATTCAGATGCGCATCCAGAGATCGCGCATTATATTGCGTCAGTACTGCAACCCTTTGAATATGCGAATTTGTCATATTGCTCAAAGAAAAATCGATGGCCCTGTAACTGGATGCGACGGGCATCGCCGCAACGGCCCGCTTTGCAGTCAGAACCTGCATCTTTGTACTGTTGCCGCCTGCCAGAATCATTCCTACTGCCCTCATGCACGGTCACCTGCCTTTATCAGTGTCTCGCCGCTGGGCAGGACTCTGTCCACATAATCCGCGGCAGAGGTACGGCCGCTGACGGCTGTATTCTTCCCAATCTGAACGCCGGATGGAATTCTGGAGTCCTCTCCGATCACCGAAAGCCCTCCATTGTAAATATCCGGCCTCATCCGATTCGGGATGTCACTTCCTATTCCAATCACTACACGATCTCCTATCCCAACATTCTCGGCAATGATCGCTTTCTCGATCACACAGTCCTCTCCAATTTCAACATCCCGCATGATGACCGAATCACGGATAACGCTGCCTTTTCCTATTGTCACGCCGGCCCCCAATACAGAACTGTGTACTTCCCCGTAAATCTCCGAACCATTACTGATGATGGATCTGTCCACTACACCTTCCTGAGAGATATACTGGGGCGGAAGGTGCATGCAGTTGGTATAGATCTTCCAGTACTCTTCATAAAGATTCAATTCCGGTATGATATCGATCAGTTCCATGTTGGCCTTCCAATAGGAATCCAAAGTTCCTGCATCCTTCCAATACCCATTGTATTCATAAAGTGACATCCTTCTTCCATTGGCATGGCAGTACGGAATAATATGCCTGTCGAAATCACAATCCGGCTGTCTGGATAGCTGAATCAGCGCGTCTTTTAAAACCGGCCAGCTAAAAATGTATATTCCCATAGATGCCAGATGACTGCCAGGTTTCTCTGCCTTCTCCTCAAACCGGGTAATCTGCCCCTCCCGGTCTGCCACCACGATTTTGAACCTATGAGCCTCCTCCACAGGAACCGGCATCGCAGCGACCGTCACATCCGCTTTGTGGGACTTGTGAAATGACAGCATCACTTCATAATCCATTTTGTAAATGTGGTCTCCAGAAAGGATGAGCACATAGTCCGGGTGGAAGCTTTCCATATAATCCAGATTCTGATAAATGGCATTGGCGGTTCCTGTATGCCACTCACTGTCCGCATTTTTCTCATAGGGCGAAAGAATCGTCACTCCGCCGATATTCCGATCCAGGTCCCATGGGATTCCAATTCCGATATGTGTGTTCAACCGCAACGGCTGATACCAGGTCACCACCCCTACCGTATCAACCCCGGAATTGATACAGTTACTGAGCGGGAAATCAATAATACGGTACTTCCCGCCAAAAGAAACCGCCGGTTTTGCCACCTTAGCAGTCAGCACCCCCAGCCTGCTGCCCTGCCCGCCTGCCAGCAGCATGGCGATCATTTCCTTTTTTATCATGCCGTCACCTCCATTTCTGGTTAATTATTTCCATTATAGCATTTTTTTTCTCTTTCGTACACAGAATTTACAATTTTTTCAAATAAAAAATTTATTTTTTGTTGGAATTAAACAAAAAGAACTTCTTTCAATTTTTAACATATATAGTATAATAGAAAGGCAATAAATTATGATTACCTTTATCGGAGAAAGAAAGGAAAACATATATGTATAAAATTGATTTCAGCAAGCCGATCCATATCCATTTTATTGGTATCGGCGGCATCAGCATGAGCGGACTGGCCAGAATCCTGTTACAAAACGGCTTTACCATCTCCGGTTCAGACCGGGCCAGCTCCCCCCTCACGCAGCAGCTTGAGGACTGCGGCGCACAGATTTTTTATGGACAGAAAGCTTCTAATATCATGAAAGGCATTGACTGCGTGGTGTACACCGCCGCCATCAACCGGGACAATGCGGAGCTTATTGAAGCCGTTGCACAGAAGATTCCCATGCTGACCCGTGCCGAGCTGTTAGGGCAGCTTATGAAAAATTATGAGACGCCCATCGCGGTATCCGGCACACATGGAAAGACGACCACCACATCCATGATCTCCCACATTCTGTTGGAAGGCGACCTGGATCCGACGATTTCCGTAGGCGGGATTTTAAAAGCTATCCACGGGAATATCCGGGTTGGGAACTCCGGCACATTTATCACGGAAGCCTGCGAATATACCAACAGCTTCCTCCATTTCTATCCCAGGATCGGCGTGATCCTGAATATTGAAGAGGATCACCTTGACTTTTTTAAAGATCTGGAGGATATCCGCCACTCCTTCCATCAGTTTGCGGCTCTGCTTCCCTCTGACGGCACGCTGGTGATCAACGGGGATATCATGGATTATCCGGAGATTTATAAAGGGCTTGACTGCGACGTCGTTACTTATGGTTCTTCTCCGGATTTTGATTACAGTGCGGCAAATATCCGGCATGATGAAAAGGGTCTTGTCTCCTTTGACCTGGTAAAATATGGCGAAACGATGGAGCGCATACAGTTGTCCGTGACAGGAGACCACAATGTTTCCAACGCCCTGGCTTCCATCGCCACCGCGGAACTTCTGAACCTTTCCATGGCTACCATTAAAAAAGGATTGGCTTCCTTCTGCGGTACTGACCGCCGTTTTGAATATAAAGGAACCTTTGACGGGGTCACGGTGATTGATGATTATGCACATCATCCTACGGAAATCACGGCAACCTTAAAGGCGGCAAAGCATTATCCGCACAAATCTCTGTGGTGCATTTTTCAACCCCACACCTACACCCGGACCAAGGCATTCTTCCATGAGTTCGCAGAAGCCTTGTCCCACACAGACCATCTGGTGCTGGCGGATATTTTTGCAGCAAGAGAGACCGATACCCTGGGGATTTCCTCAAAGGATCTTGCGGCAGAGGTTCAAAAACTGGGTGTCGATGTACATTATTTCCCTTCTTTTTCTGAGATAGAGGTTTTTGTGAAATCCCAATGCGCTTCAGGAGATTTGTTGATAACTATGGGCGCCGGAAACGTTGTAGATATTGGGGAAAACTTGTTAAAGTAAAAGTTATCCACAGTTTCCACACAAAGTTATCTACAAAATCCTCCAAAATGAGGAAAAAAAATACTTTTTCCTTCTACTTTAAAATGTTATAATACGTTTACTGAACGGAATGAATTTTAAAGGCGGAGCGACATATGAAGACATTTAAGTTAAAGAATAAATTACAGGCCGACGCAACACTGATTTCCAACGATTTTATTGATAAATATATGGTTCAGGCAAACGGAGAATTTGTGAAAGTATACTTGTTTTTATTACGGCATCTCGAAGATCCCAGTTCAACACTCACGGTTTCCCGGATTGCCGACTGCCTGAACCATACGGAAAAGGATATCATAAGAGCTTTCAAATACTGGGAATCCGAAGGCGTCCTGAGTCTTGGCAGGGAGGAATCCGGCCGTAGGACGGAACCCGGCCAGGAGAAGCGTCCTGACGCCGCCCCTGCAAAACTCCCTGTGAATCCGAAGGGCACTCTGCCGGACAGGATACAGGATGCCGCGCCTCCTGTCCCTGAGACTCCCCGTCCCGCCCTGGCAAATGAGGGCAAGAACACCCTTCAGGAAGCCGCCGGAGACAAGCCCTCAAAAGCAATTCCTATGGATTCTTTCAAAGCACAGAAGGAATTAAAATCCCTGCTTTTTATTGCGGAGCAATATTTGGGCAAGACCTTATCCCGCACGGATGTGGATGCTATTACATACTTTTATGATACGCTGGGCATGTCGGCCGACTTGGTGGAGTATCTAATTGAGACCTGTGTGGAGAATGAACATAAAAGTATGAACTATATACGGAAAGTGGCCATCTCCTGGTCGGACGACGGAATCAAGACCGTGGAAGAGGCCCGGCTGCGCTCCATGAATTATAATAAGAACTGCTATACTGTCCTCAACGCATTCGGAATCAAAAGCCGCGGCCCGGCTGTTTCCGAGATTGCTTATATCCGAAAGTGGACGGAGGATTTTGGGTTTTCACTGGATATTATCCAGGAAGCATGCAGCCGTACCATTGCCGCCACACATCAACCCAGTTTTGAGTATGCGGACACGATTCTTCAAAAATGGCATTCCAGCCAGGTACATCACTTAAAAGATATTGAAAAGCTGGATGTCGAATTTCAGAAGGAAAAAAGTACGAGGAAGGCTTCTGCTGCCAGTCAAAAGCCTGCCGCAAAGAATCTGAATAATTTTGAGCGGCGTACTTATGATATGGATTCTTTGGAAGCCCAATTACTCAACAGCAACTAAGAAGCTGTACGGAAATGTCCTGTGTAATTTGTTTATGCTATTTTCCGGCATTTTCCATGGCGTTTCCGGCAACATTTTTGCAGCTGTGATTCCGGGTCATCCGGGTTAGGAGTCTATCGTGGGATTAAAAAATTCACAATATCAGGCAATCATGAGAGAATACGAGCAGAAGCAGCTTCGAAGCCGTGACATTCTTACCAGGCATTATGCGGAAGTTTATGAGAGGCTGCCTCAGTTAAAATCTTTGGAAGAATCCATCTCCATCCTTTCTGTCCAGTATGGAAAACGGTTGCTGGGCGGGGATGAAAGCGCTGTCGATGCTCTGAAAAAGGAGCTTGCCATTCTTCGAAGGGACAAGAAGGAACTGCTGCAATCTGCCGGTTTCCCCGCGGATTATCTTGAGCTTTCCTATGAATGCCAGGAATGCAAAGATACCGGCTATATCGGCAGCAAGAAGTGCCGTTGTTTCAAGCGGGCTGTCACACGTCTTCTTTATGAACAGTCCAATTTAAAAGAAATTTTGCAAAAGGAAAACTTCAGCACGTTTTCATTTGATTATTATTCCGACAATTTTATTGATCCAAAGTCTGACCGTTCTTCTCTGGCAATCATGAAAGACGCTTTTGCGGCATGCCAGAATTTTGTACGGGTATTCGAACGGCAGCATAAGAATCTGTTCCTTTATGGAGATGTGGGAGTCGGTAAAACATTTCTTTCAAATTGTATCGCGAAGGAACTCATGGATGCAGGTTTTTCTGTAATCTATTATTCGGCTCCTTCCTTTTTTAATATACTTGCACAAAGTACTTTTCATAAGAACGGAGCGGATGCACAGAATATATATGACTACATTTACGACTGTGACCTGCTGATTATTGATGACCTGGGCACCGAATATACCAATTCTTTCGTTACATCCCAGCTTTTTACCTGTATCAACGAAAGGCTGTTAGGCCGAAGATCCACGGTCATCTCTACGAATCTGTCTCTGGATTCTCTGGCTGACTTATATACGGAGCGGTCTTTTTCCAGAATTACCAGTAACTATATTATGCTGAAATTAATTGGCGATGATATCCGAATCAAGAAAAAATTGATGAACAGGGAGGGATTATAATGCTGCGTCGAAGTGAACGGAACCTGGAGAATATCCCCGTCGGGGCACTGGGGCTGATCCCAATCACAGGCTGTGAAGGGCTTGGAAAAAAAGTCAATGCGTACCTCGTAAAATGGAGAAAGGAAAGTGAAAACCAACATATTGGCGACGTCGCGTTCAACGGTTATGTAGAAGACAGTTTTATCATTGAAACAAAAGTTCCGCGTTTTGGTTCCGGTGAAGCGAAAGGGATTATCAATGAGTCGGTCCGCGGAAAGGATCTATATCTTATGGTGGATGTGCTGAATTACAATGTTACCTATTCTCTTACGGGGAACATCAATCACATGTCGCCGGACGACCATTTCCAGAATCTCAAGCGGGTAATCGCGGCCATAGGCGGCAAAGGGCGGCGAATCAATGTAATCATGCCGTTCCTGTATGAAAGCCGTCAACACAGGCGCAGCGGGCGTGAATCTCTGGACTGTGCCCTTGCACTACAGGAGTTGGTCCGCATGGGGGTTGATAATATCATTACCTTTGACGCGCACGATCCCCGTGTACAGAATGCCATCCCCTTAAATGGTTTCGAGACTGTATCACCGACTTACCAGTTTATCAAAAGCCTGCTCGGAAAAGTAAAGGACCTCCAGATCGACAGCGGGCATATGATGGCCATCAGCCCGGATGAGGGGGGTACCCGCCGCGCCATCTATCTGGCCAATGTATTGGGGCTGGATATGGGGATGTTCTATAAACGGCGCGATTATACCCGCATTGTGGGCGGACGCAACCCCATTGTAGCTCATGAATTTCTGGGAAGTTCCGTAGAAGGGAAAGATGTGATCATCATTGATGATATGATTTCCTCCGGCGACAGCATTCTGGAAGTTGCCGCAGAATTAAAGCGCAGAAATGCAAGCCGGATATATGCAGCCGCCACCTTTGGACTGTTTACCAATGGGCTGGAAAAATTCGACAAAGCTTATGAGACCGGCCTCCTCAATGGAATATTGACAACAAACCTGATCTATCAGACTCCCGAACTGTTGTCAAAGCCGTACTACATTAATTGTGATATGAGTAAATATATCGCCCTTATCGTTGATACCCTGAACCACGACGGTTCTATCAGCACACTATTAAGCCCCAATGAAAGGATACAGCATGTGCTTCAGGTGTATAAAAACGGCGGGGAGATTGAGATGTAAGGTTACGGTCCGTCAGGCGGATACAACCGGTGATTATAAAAAACAGCAGGCAGGTGATATATATTCTTCACCTGCCTGCTGTTTTTTATCTGCTCATGCGGGGCATTGCCATTCGCGGCCAATCAGGCCGTGAACAGCCTCGCCTCTGCATCTGCCGTTTCTACAGGACATCGATACTCTCCAGAATGCCTCCTGCCAGTTCTTCCACTACAGAATCCCCTTCCGCTGCCGCAACTTCTCCCATATCAGCCGGATCTTCTTCTGCCGCTGCAGCTTCTCCCGATTCCCCAACCGTCATTTCCTCCGCGGATTCTAAGGAGACATCGTCTCCTGCATCCCCTTCTTCTATGAACTCGTCGTCGAAATCAATCTCATCATCCGGCTTATTCTCTGTATTGAGCCGCACATCCCGGTACTTTCTCATACCAGTACCTGCCGGAATATGCTTTCCGATAATAACATTCTCTTTCAGGCCGATCAAGTGGTCAACCTTGCCCTTAATCGCTGCCTCAGTGAGAACCTTTGTCGTCTCCTGGAAGGAAGCCGCAGACAGGAAAGAATCTGTTGCCAGAGACGCCTTCGTGATACCGAGCATAATCTGCTCTCCCACTGCAGGCTCTTTTCCTTCTGCTTCAAGCTGCTCGTTCACTTCATTGAAGTCCAGCACATCCGCCATGCTGCCCGGCAGGAACTCGGAATCCCCCCGTTCCTCCACACGGATCTTCTTTAGCATCTGGCGTACAATGACCTCAATATGCTTGTCATTAATATCCACACCCTGCAGGCGGTATACACGCTGCACCTCACGCAGCAGGTAATCCTGGGAGGCACGTAAGCCTTTGATCTTCAGGATATCGTGCGGATTCACACTACCCTCTGTCAGCTCGTCACCGGCTTCTAAAACCTGCCCGTCCTGCACCTTGATCCTTGAGCCGTATGGAATCAGATAGGCCTTGGATTCTCCGGTCTGGTCATTGGTCACGATCACTTCACGCTTCTTTTTCGTATCGCTGAGCGTCGCGACCCCCGCAAACTCCGTGATGATCGCAAGCCCTTTGGGCTTTCTCGCCTCAAACAGCTCTTCCACACGGGGAAGACCCTGTGTAATATCGTCGCCGGCCACGCCGCCGGTATGGAAGGTACGCATAGTCAGCTGGGTTCCGGGCTCTCCGATGGATTGTGCGGCAATAATTCCGACCGCTTCCCCGACCTGGACGGCTTCCCCTGTCGCCATGTTCGCTCCGTAGCACTTGGAGCAGACGCCGTTCTTGCACTTACAGGTAAGTATAGTACGGATCTTCACCTGCTCCAATGCATTTCCTTTTTCATCTACGCCCCTTTTCATGACACGCTCCGCACGTCTGGGCGTGATCATATGGTTTGCCTTCACCAGCACGTTGCCGTCTTTATCTTTAATGTCCTCGCAGGAGAAACGTCCTGTAATACGCTCCTGAAGGCTCTCAATCTCTTCGTTTCCATCCATGAATGCCTTCACATACATGCCCGGAATATTGTCCACTTCCGGATCCACGCAGTCGCTGTCATGGATGATCAGCTCCTGTGAAACGTCCACCAGACGCCTTGTCAGGTAACCGGAATCGGCGGTACGAAGCGCTGTATCGGACAAGCCTTTACGTGCTCCGTGGGCAGACATGAAGTACTCCAATACGTCCAGCCCTTCACGGAAATTGGACTTGATCGGCAGCTCGATGGTACGCCCTGTGGTATCTGCCATCAGGCCGCGCATGCCCGCAAGCTGCTTAATCTGCTTATCCGAACCGCGGGCGCCGGAATCCGCCATCATATAGATGTTGTTGTATTTATCCAGACCGCCAAGCAGGGCTTCCGTCAGCCTGTCGTCCGTATTCTTCCAGGTCTCTACGACTTCTTTGTAGCGCTCTTCCTCCGTAATCAGGCCACGCTTATAGTTCTTCGTAATCCGGTCCACCGTATCCTGCGCGTCCTTAATCATCTGCGGCTTTTCCGGCGGCACAGTCATATCGGAAATGGATACCGTCATGGCTGCTCTGGTAGAGTACTTATAGCCAATGGCTTTTACATCATCCAATACCTCTGCCGTCTGAGTCGCGCCGTGGGTATTAATCACCTTCTCCAAAATCTGCTTTAACTGCTTTTTCCCAACATGGAAATCAATCTCCAGAAGCAGCTCATTGCCTTCCGCTTCGCGGTCTACGAAGCCAAGATCCTGCGGAATGATCTCATTGAACAAAAGCCGTCCAAGAGTCGCATCAATCGTTCCCTGCTTTACCGTACCATCCGCCTTCTGCTTGCTTACGCGTACTTTAATCCGGGAATGCAGCGTGATATAGCCATTCTCATAAGCCAGAAGCGCCTCGTTCACGCTCTTGAAGAACATTCCTTCCCCCTTTGCCCCCGGCCGCTCCTGCGTCAGATAATAGATGCCAAGCACCATATCCTGAGACGGAACCGCCACCGGGCCGCCGTCTGAAGGCTTCAGAAGGTTGTTCGGGGAGAGCAGAAGGAAACGGCACTCAGCCTGAGCTTCCACTGACAACGGCACATGAACCGCCATCTGGTCTCCATCGAAATCGGCATTGTATGCCGTACATACCAATGGATGCAGCTTGATAGCCTTTCCTTCGATCAGGATCGGCTCAAACGCCTGAATCCCAAGCCTGTGCAGCGTGGGGGCACGATTCAGCATGACCGGATGCTCCTTAATAACCTCCTCGAGCACATCCCAGACCTCCGGCTGCAGACGTTCTACCATCTTCTTCGCATTCTTTATATTGTGTGCGGTTCCGTTTGCCACAAGTTCCTTCATAACAAAGGGCTTGAACAATTCGATTGCCATCTCTTTGGGCAGGCCGCACTGATAAATCTTCAATTCCGGCCCTACCACGATAACAGAACGCCCGGAATAGTCCACGCGCTTTCCCAGCAGGTTCTGACGGAAACGGCCGGATTTTCCTTTCAGCATGTCGGAAAGGGATTTCAACGCACGGTTTCCGGGTCCCGTAACCGGACGGCCGCGGCGGCCATTGTCAATCAGTGCATCTACCGCCTCCTGAAGCATACGCTTCTCGTTACGCACGATAATGTCCGGCGCACCCAATTCCAAAAGCCTTCTGAGACGGTTATTTCTGTTGATAATCCGGCGGTACAGATCGTTCAGATCCGAAGTGGCAAACCGCCCGCCGTCAAGCTGTACCATGGGGCGCAAATCCGGCGGAATGACCGGGATTGCCGTAAGGATCATCCATTCCGGCTTATTTCCCGATTCACGGAACGCTTCAATGACTTCTAACCGCTTCACGATACGCGCCCGTTTTTGGCCGGATGTATTTTCCAGAGCCGACTGCAGCTCCGCATATTCCTTTTCCAGGTCAATAGCCTGTAAAAGCTCCTGAATGGCCTCCGCTCCCATGCCGACACGGAAAGCTTTATTGCCCCACTTCTCTTTTTCCTCCTGATATTCGGACTCGGAAAGCACCTGCTTATACTGCATATCCGTCTCGCCCTTATCCAATACGATATAGGACGCGAAATACAGCACCCGCTCCAATGTACGCGGAGAAATATCCAGAATCAAGCCCATGCGGCTGGGAATTCCTTTAAAATACCAGATATGGGAAACCGGCGCAGCCAACGCAATATGTCCCATCCGCTCACGGCGCACGGAAGATTTTGTTACTTCCACGCCGCAGCGGTCACAGATCACACCTTTATAGCGGATTTTTTTATACTTCCCGCAATGGCATTCCCAATCCTTGCTCGGTCCAAAAATCCTCTCGCAGAAAAGCCCGTCTTTCTCCGGTTTCAGTGTTCTATAATTAATGGTCTCCGGCTTTGTCACTTCGCCTCTTGACCATTCCATGATTTTTTCTGGTGAAGCCAGGCCGATCTTAATTGCGTCAAATGTTAACGGTTCGTATTGTTTTTCATTGTTCATTGGCATATAATCGGCTCCTCCTATTCCATGTCATCTCCAAAATACTCATCGTCGTCAAACTCTATCTCTTCATCATCGTCAAATTCGCTGTCATCCGGCTCAACGTCTTCCAGCTCTCCGTCCACGAATTCCTGTTCCGTATAGCCATGATCCCCATAAGATTCATCATCGCCGTATCTTCTGTCGCCCTCAATGATGGAATTCAGATTGGTCTCTCCATAGTCTACCGTTTCCATGATCTCCACTTCCACATTGTCGTCACGCAGTACGCGTACATCCAATGCCAGAGACTGCAGTTCCTTTAAAAGTACCTTGAAAGATTCCGGAATGCCTGGTTCCGGGATATTCTCACCTTTAATAATTGCCTCGTATGTCTTTACACGCCCTACTACATCATCCGACTTCACGGTCAGGATCTCCTGCAGCGTATAGGATGCGCCGTAGGCTTCCAGCGCCCAGACTTCCATCTCCCCGAAACGCTGTCCGCCGAACTGGGCTTTTCCACCCAAAGGCTGCTGGGTTACCAGAGAATATGGTCCTGTGGAACGGGCATGGATCTTATCATCCACCAGATGATGGAGTTTCAGGTAATGCATGTGCCCGATCGTAACCGGGCTGTCAAAGAACTCTCCGGTACGCCCGTCGCGCAGGCGGACTTTTCCGTCCCGTGAAATAGGCACTCCCTGCCACAGTTCCCGGTACTCCCGGTTGTCGTACAGATACTTCATTACCTCCGGGAGAAGTTCTTCCCCATGCCGCTTCTCAAATTCTTCCCACTCTAAGTTCACATAGTCATTGGCCAGATCCAGGGTATCCATGATATCCACCTCGTTGGCGCCGTCAAATACCGGCGTGGAGATATTGAATCCCAGCGCTTTTGCAGCCAGGCTCAGATGGATCTCCAATACCTGCCCGATATTCATTCGTGACGGAACTCCCAGGGGATTCAGCACAATATCCAAAGGCCGCCCGTTGGGCAGGTATGGCATATCCTCTACCGGAAGTACACGGGAAACCACACCCTTGTTCCCATGACGTCCCGCCATCTTATCCCCCACGGAAATCTTTCTCTTCTGTGCAATATAGATGCGCACAGACTGGTTAACGCCAGGTGATAATTCGTCTCCGTTGTCTCTGGTAAATACCTTCGCATCCACCACGATCCCGTATTCTCCATGAGGCACCTTCAGGGACGTATCCCGGACTTCGCGTGCCTTTTCCCCGAAAATCGCACGCAGCAGCCGTTCTTCTGCAGTGAGCTCCGTCTCACCCTTAGGAGTCACTTTACCCACCAGGATATCGCCTGCACGAACCTCAGCGCCGATCCGGATGATTCCCCGCTCATCCAGATCCTTGAGCGCTTCGTCGCCGACGCCGGGAATATCCCTTGTGATCTCCTCCGGCCCCAGCTTCGTGTCTCTTGCCTCTGCCTCATACTCCTCAATGTGGACCGAAGTATATACGTCATCCTGCACCAGACGCTCGCTGAGCAGTACTGCGTCCTCGTAGTTATATCCTTCCCATGTCATGAATCCAATTAAAGGATTCTTTCCAAGAGCCATCTCTCCATTGGAAGTGGACGGACCGTCCGCAATGACCTGCCCCTCTTCCACTCTTTCTCCTTTATTGACGATCGGCCTCTGGTTATAACAGTTGCTCTGATTGCTCCGTTGGAACTTCATCAGCTTATATGTCTTCTTGCTGCCGTCATCTGAGCGCACCGTAATCTCGGTGGATGTGGAGCGCTCTACCACACCGGCTTTTTCCGCAACCACGCAGACGCCGGAGTCTACCGCAGACTTCACTTCCATACCCGTTCCTACAACCGGGGCTTCCGTAGTCAGAAGAGGCACCGCCTGGCGCTGCATGTTGGAACCCATCAGGGCGCGGTTGGCGTCGTCATTTTCCAGAAACGGAATCAATGCCGTAGCGACAGAAAACACCATCTTCGGGGATACATCCATGAAATCAAACTTGCTTCGCTCATACTCCTGCGTCTCTTCCCGATAACGGCCGGATACGTTCTTACGCACAAAATGCCCGTCTGCATCCAATGCTTCATTGGCCTGCGCCACATGGTAATTATCCTCTTCATCCGCGGTCATATAGACTACTTCATCCGTGACCACCGGATTTTCCGGGTTAGTCTTATCTATCACACGATAGGGCGCCTCCACAAAACCATACTGATTGATCCTTGCATAGCATGCCAACGAGTTAATCAGGCCGATGTTGGGGCCTTCAGGCGTCTCGATGGGACACATCCTCCCATAGTGGGAATAGTGTACGTCGCGGACCTCAAACCCGGCACGCTCACGGGACAGGCCTCCTGGCCCCAGAGCGGAAAGACGCCTCTTATGGGTCAGCTCTCCTAAAGGATTATTCTGATCCATGAACTGGGACAACTGGGAGGAACCGAAGAATTCCTTCACCGCCGCGGTCACCGGCTTTATATTGATCAGGGACTGGGGCGAGATCCCTTCCTGATCCTGTGTTGTCATCCGTTCGCGGACTACCCTCTCCAGTCTGGACAGCCCGATCCGATACTGGTTCTGAAGCAGTTCGCCTACCGCGCGGATACGCCGGTTGCCCAGATGGTCGATATCGTCATCGTTGCCCATGCCGTATTCCAGATGCATATTGTAATTAATGGAAGCAAGGATATCTTCTTTTGTAATATGCTTTGGAATCAGGTCATGGAGATCGCGCTTAATCAGAGCTTTCAGTTCGTCAATATCCCCCGCGCTTTCTTCGAGCAGCCCTTCCAGTACAGGATAATAGACCTGCTCCGTCACGCCCACATCCTGCGGGTCGATATCCACAACCGCCTGCAGGTCAACCATCATATTAGAAAGGATCTTGATATTGCGCGAACTCTCCTCACCCTTTACCCACAGATAAGGAACCGCCGCATTCTGGATTGTATCGGCAAGCTCTCTTGTAATTACTGTTCCGGCCGTAGCAATCACCTCCCCGGTGATCGTGCTGGCCACATCTTCCGCCAAAACCTGCCCCTTGACACGGTTCTTTAGCAGCAGCTTTTTATTAAACTTGTACCGCCCCACCCTGGCAAGATCATAACGCCTTGCATCAAAAAACATGCTGGTAATCAAACTTTCCGCACTGTCTACTGCAAGCGGCTCTCCGGGACGGATCTTTTTATAAAGTTCCAGAAGCCCTTCCTGATAATTCTCAGCAGTATCCTTGGTAAAACTTGCAAGGATCTTGGGTTCTTCTCCGAACAATTCAAGGATCTCAGGATTGGTCCCGATTCCAAGCGCACGCACAAGCACTGTGATCGGCACCTTCCTGGTCCGGTCTACACGGACATAAAACACGTCATTGGAGTCTGTCTCATATTCCAACCATGCTCCCCGGTTAGGAATGACTGTAGAAGAATAAAGCTTTTTTCCCAGCTTATCATGTGCGATCCCGTAGTAAATACCCGGTGAACGGACAAGCTGGCTGACAATTACTCGCTCTGCCCCGTTAATCACGAAAGTTCCTGTCTTAGTCATCAACGGAAGATCTCCCATAAAAATCTCGTGCTCGTTAATCTCGTCATTCTCTTTGTTGTAGAGCCTTACCCTTACTTTCAAAGGCGCAGCATAAGTCGCATCCCGCTCTTTGCACTCTTCAATCGTGTACTTTACTTCATCCTCGCATAACCTGAAGTCAACAAATTCCAGACTCAAGTGGCCGCTGTAATCAGCAATCGGAGAGATATCACTGAATACCTCTTTTAATCCGTCAGTCAGAAACCATTCATATGAATTTTTCTGGACTTCAATCAAATTCGGCATCTGCAGTACTTCTTTTTGTCTGGAATAGCTCATGCGTGAACTTTTTCCGCTTGTGATGGGACGAATTCTGTTTTTCTCCATTGACGTTTCACTCCTTATTAATATTTTGACAAATGTTCGGAAATTATGACGAGATGTTCCTGTTCATAGTCCGTCCACCTGCACAGTTTCCTATTGGGATTTCGTAAGAAACGGTATATCTTTCCATAATAACGCATTCTTTACTATAGCATAAATAACTTTTCAATGTCAACACATTTTCAAAAAGTTCTTGACAAATAAACATTTATGTGGTAATAGAAATTCCCCAAAAAAGTACGGTACAACTGCCATAACCCTCCTGTTCCCCGAAAACCAGAGCCATAAGACAATCCTGCAAAAGAAGAAAAACCGCAGACGAGCATTTCATCTGCGGTTCTCATGCCATTACAATCCGTAACGAATTATTTCAGGTTTACTTCTGCGCCTTCGCCTTCCAGCTTCGCCTTGATTTCTTCAGCTTCTGCCTTGGAAACTGCTTCCTTCACTACCTTCGGAGCATTGTCAACCAGTTCTTTTGCTTCCTTCAGTCCGAGACCTGTGATTTCACGTACAGCCTTAATTACCTTAACCTTAGATGAGCCTGCCGATACCAGTTCCACATCAAACTCGTCTTTCTCTGCCTCTGCTGCCGCGCCGTCTCCGCCTGCTGCTGCAACTACGACACCTGCTGCTGCAGATACACCAAATTCTTCTTCACATGCTTTTACTAATTCATTCAGCTCTAATACTGATAATTCCTTGATCGCATCGATCATCTCAGCTGTTGTCAACTTAGCCATTGTTATGTCCTCCATTTTTTATTTTGTTTTATCCTCCGGCATTTCCTGAAAAATACCGGAATCTCTGCCTTTCGCGACCGTAGGGATATTGCATGTATCTAAATGTGCTTTCATCCCCCGATCCTGCCATATCTTACTCTGCTGCTTCTGCCGCTTCCGCAGGAGCCTCTGCCGTCTCGCCGTCCTTCTCCGCAATCTGCTTGATCACGCGTGCGAAATTAGCAATCGGCGACTGCATGCTTCCAAGCAATCTGGAAAGAAGCACTTCTCTCGACGGAATCTGAGATAACTCTGTGAGCCCGGCCACATCGTAAACCTGGCCTTCCACCACGCCGCCCTTTAATTCCAGCTTGTTAGCAGTCTTCGCAAAGTTACAGATAACTCTTGCCGGAGCCGTCACGTCATCCTTGGAAATCGCGATAGCGCTGGGTCCCTTCAGGCAATCGTCCAACCCTTCAAACTCTGTTCCTTCAAAGGCCCTCTTCATCATAGTGTTCTTGTAAACCCTGTATACTACGCCGGCTTCCCGAAGCTGCTTACGAAGTTCCGTATCCTGTCCTACGGTCAATCCACGGTAGTCAACAAGAACTACAGATTTGGCATCCTTGATGTCTTCAGCGATGGCTGCTACAATTGGTTGTTTTAACTCAACTTTTGCCACGTCCTGGTGCACCTCCTTATATATTTTAATTACTGCCACAAGGAAATGAATTGTCTTATCAATCATACTCTACATAGAAGCCCTACCGGCGAAACTCCGCCAGACGGCTTCCCTGTAGTTCCTAAAAAAACCTCTGTGCCCGCAAAGACACAGAGGTAAAATCCAATTCTATGAATCTCGCATTCCTCGGTAGGCGTTGTCCTCCTTATGCCCTGCGGCACCTACTGTCTTCGGCAGCTAATTGCCCACATAGCATAGCACCTTTCCTGCGGGATGTCAACTTGTTTTTTTTAATTGATACGTGTTTTATACATGTTTTCCTTTTTCCACAAATACCTGGAACGTATCCGTCCCTTTGAGCTGTTTCCCTTCGGAAATCACTACATTCTTGTCAGAAATCAAATATTCGATCTCTGCTCCCGGTTCCACAACCGTATCCTGCATCAGCACGCAGTTTTTCACTTTTGCGCCTTTTCCAATCTTTACGCCTCTGAACAGAACACAATTCTCCACTTCGCCTTCGATCACACAGCCGTCTGCCGCCATAATATTCTTCACCCTTGAGCCAGGAATATATCTGGTCGGGTTATCGTCACGGATCTTTGTATAAATCGGATTTGCAAAAAGCGCATCCACGTTCGCATCGTCCAGCATCTTCATATTTTCTTCAAAGTAGCTGTTCATTCCGCTGATCCTTGCATAGTAACCCTCATACTTATACCCCTGCACATTCAGGGTCACAAGATGGGGCGACAGAATATCCCTCTCATAGAAAATATAGCCGCGCACAGTCGCCTGCCGGATCTGGTCAATCAGCAATTCTCTGTCAACGGCATAAATATTCATTGAGAAATTCTGCACGCCGGATGCCTTAGAATTGATCTTTATGTTATTCACACGCCCGTTTTCCAGCTCCAGAGTATAATAATAAGCGCTGAAATCCATCTCCGCTTCAATCATACTCTTTGGAATCTCCTGCTCTATATAGGCTACGGTGACATCCGCACCGCTCTTGATATGTTGCTCTAAAAATGCTGAAAAATCAAAGTTTACCGCAATATTGGCATCTGACATGATCACATATTTTTCTTTCTGGCGCTTTAAAAAATTCAAAACACTTGCCAATGCTTCTACGCGGCCGTTATAAACCTTCACATTCTTCTGTGCGAACGGAGGAACAATATTCAGACCGCCGTTTTTACGGGTCAGATCCCATTCACGCCCGGATCCCAGATGATCCATCAATGAATGGTAATTTTTACGCACGATTACGGAAACATTATCAATCCCGTTGTTGACCATGCTGGATAAAACAAAATCAATCATACGGTAACGGCCTGCGAATGGAATCGAAGCCATCAGACGGTCAGCTACAAGCTCCGGTACTAACCCGTCATAACTGTTTGGGAAAATGATGCCCAATGCATCTGCATTCGAATTTACCATTCCTCTTCACCGTCCTTTACATTTTTATTGACCATGGCTTTTGGCCCAATCTTCGCTCCGTCTCCGATATAGACGCCGGAACCTACGGTTGCCACGCCGTCTGATTCACTGTCCGGCATAGCCCCAACCTTTGCGTTCTCACCGATCACCACATTCTCCGCGATGATACAATGTTCTACCACGGCGCCGGCCTTAATCACGCTGCCGCCCATTACAACGGCGTCCTCTACTTTAGCGCCCTCTTCCACCTGAACGCCGGCAAACAGGATGGAGTGCTTTACTTCCCCTGAAATCCGGCACCCGTCCGTGATCATGGAATTCTCCACCACAGCGTCCGCGCCGATCTTGTGGCCGGTCATCCCGCTGTTGCGGCTGTAAATCTTCCAATCTTCATCAAACAGGTTAATCCCGCTGTGCTCCGGATCCAGTACTTCCATATTCGCTTCCCAAAGAGAAGAAATCGTTCCGACATCCTTCCAATATCCGCTGAAACGGTATGCATACATGGTACGGTTGTCACGGAGGAGATTCGGGATAATGTTATTCCCAAAATCATTTTCCGAATTCGGGTCTGCCTCGTCCTCTTCCAGATACTGTTTGAGGATGTCCCAGTTAAAAATATAAATTCCCATAGAAGCAAGGTTCGACTTCGGATTCTTCGGTTTCTCCTGAAATTCCGTGATCTTGTCATTCTCGTCCGTCACCATAAGGCCAAAACGGGGCGCCTCATCCCATGGAACTTCCATAACGGCTACGCTGAATTCCGCGCCTTTTTCCTTATGGAATTTCAAAAAGTCGCTGTAATCCTGCTTGCAGATCTGGTCGCCGGACAGGATGATTACGTACTTCGGATCATAACGCTCTATGAAGGAAATGTTCTGGTAAATCGCGTTCGCGGTTCCCTTGTACCAGTCAGAGCCGGAGGCCTGCTGATACGGCGGCAGTACATGGACTCCCCCGTACAGGCGGTCCAGATCCCATGGCTGGCCGTTTCCAATATACTCGTTCAGTACGAGCGGCTGATACTGGGTAAGAATACCAACAGTATCAATGCCTGAATTAACACAGTTCGACAGCGGGAAATCAATGATACGATATTTTCCGCCAAAAGGAACTGCAGGTTTTGCCAGCTTTTGTGTCAGTGCATACAGACGTGAACCCTGACCGCCGGCAAGAAGCATTGCAATCATTTCTTTTGCCATATCTTATCCCCTATTCTATAAAATATTGTATGCAAATTGTACCACACATTTTTACAAATAGGTAGTCCTTTTGTAAAAATTTGTTAAAGAAATGCAAAAAGAAATAAAAATCACCGAAAAAGGCCTGCCGGCAGAACCCGCCGGACCTTTCCGGTGATTTTTACTTTATCAGGACAGAAACAAATGATAGTATATTATATGGGCATTATCCTTCCGTTATGAATACAAATTTCACATCCCCGTCCATATCGTCGGAAATTCCGGAGAAGTTCTTATATGCCCGGGAATTGTCAAGCGTCTCGTTCATTTTATCCAGCAGTCCGTCAATATCGCCGCCGAATACATCAACCAGCTTCTGGATTCCGTCCCGGTCAAACTGAATCATCCCGCTGTTCAGTTCCGCAGCGCCGTTATCAAGCTGCTGTACACCGTCGATCAGGACGCCGGAGCCGGACTGCAATGTATACAGACCATCTTTGAGCGTCAATGCACCGTCATTTAACTTATTTGCGCCAGCGGCTAATTCTGACGCCCCGGAAGCAGCGTTCCTGGCGCCCTCATGCGCCTCCCCCAGTTTTTGAGAAAGGAGCGCGCTGCCTTCCTCCACTGCGGCCGCACCCTCCGCCAACTGGTTCAGGCCGCTGACAAGGCCGGTTTCCCCTTCCACCCCAGCGACAAGCTGGGAGGTTCCGGCCTTCAGGGCTCCTACGCCGGCAGTCATCTGAGCCTGCAGGCCGCTCTGCGGGTCATTGACCTTTCCGTTCAGTTCCTGTACACCAGAGGCGACTTTCTGAATCCCGCCCTGAAGCGCGGCGGCTCCGTCGCTTAAAGCGGATGCATTGTCGCTGATTTGCCTGGCGCCGCTCTCTATTGTTCCCAATCCTCCGTCTAATTGTCCCAAAGCTGTATTTAATACTCCCTCTATCTGAGTCGCCGCGTCCGCAAGACTTTTCTGCAGCTCGGCCGTCATTTGCTGCGCATCGGTAACATTTTGCGCCGCCTCGCCTACTGCTGCTGCCTGCCGGGAAAGTTCCCGGCCCGCATTGAGCATGATACCGGCATCCTCATTTATTGACTGAGACGCGCCTATCGCTGCTTCCACCTGTGCCGCCGCCTGCTGTGCTGCGGTTCTCTTTGCGTCATTGTCACCGGCAATCTCTCCGATTGCCTGCTCTATGATTCCCTTTGCATCCGCCGCCTCTTCCGGGAGCATGCCCTGCACCTGATACAGCAGGGCTACCGCGCGGTCTGAGCCTCCATTCCCCTGTGCCGCCGCATATGCGCTCTGCTGAGCCGCTCCCAGATTCCCCGTCAATGCCTGAATCTCTGCGGAAACATTTTGGGCGCTGCTTATGGCAGAACTTCCCTGATCCCCTGCTATGGCCGCGGAAGCAGAGTTTGTTACCATTGCTCCTGATGCCGCATTTGCTAAAATCTTTTCAATTTGTTGAGAAATCTCTCCGCTGGAGTTCTTAAGCGTTGTACGGGCATCACTGATCCCCTGTTCCAAATCCTGTGCGCCGGCCGACAATGCCTGCGCCCCGTCGCCCAATGCAGCCGCCCCTGCTGTCAGCGAGTCCTTCTCTCCATTCACTGCCGCATCCAATGTTGCAACCCCGCTGCAGAGAGCCGGCAGCTGTGCGCCAAGCGAATCCTGCATCTGGGATATCCCGTCGTCCAAAGCCTTCACACCTGGAAGGAGCACATTCTGCGTCTGGTCTGCCGCCGTCTTTAATCCTGTATTCAACTGGCCTGCACCGGAAGCAAGTGTCTCAGTCCCGGCAAGAAGCTGCCCTGTGCCCTCCGCCAGAGCCGCATTTCCCTGAGCCAGTGCATTGCCGCCTGCCGCCAACGAGCCGGCGCCGGACTGAAGTGCTTCTCCCCCTGCTGTCAGCTGCCCGATTCCATCCACCAGAGATCCGGAAGAAGCCAGAAGCGTGTCGATGCCGCTTTTCAGTTCCCCGCTCCCGCTGACCAATCGGCCGGAAGCATCCTGAAGCTCCTCCATCGAGCCGCTCAGATCCTCTAAGCTGTCAAACCCGTCTGCTTTCAAATGATTGAACAGGCTGTTGGTGGCAATGGTCATCCCCTCCACCGGCTCATAATCCGTCACATCAGCTTCCACCTCAAAATAGTCCGGAATGTCCAGATCCTTTACATCGAGAATATCCGCCATAGCCGGAATCCCGTATCCAACAGCCACATTGAGTTCCCCGTCCGACATCAGCTTCCCGTTGGTTACCACGATATTTTTAAACGTATCCTCATCAAGCACCAGGCCGGTAGCCATCATAAACGGGGTCGCTTGTTGATCCTTCCCGGAAGTCTTATTCTTATAAGTATAGCGCAGCACCAGACGCCCGCTCTTCCCCTGTAAATCCGCCGCAGAAATATCTTTTCCATCCAGTTTATAAGAAATCTCGATTCCCACCGGCAGTTCTTTGGATGTGGTTCCCTGATAGCAGATATCCTCACCCGACGCATCCCAGATGAGATCCTTTCCTGACACGGAGAACGTCTCATTTCCTTTCACATTGACGATATCCTCCAGATCGGAGATATCCTGGAACTTAGACCCGCCGGAAATATTTTTAAGCTGGTCGGATACTGTCACAGATTTTACAGAACCTGCGCCGTCTGTTTTTGCGTACACAGTCTCGGATTTCGTAGGCTTTGCAGATTTTTCCTTTGAAGATGATCCTGATTCTTCTTTTGTATCCGCATCTTCTTTCTCCGCATCTTTTTTGTCCGCAGTTTCCTGCTTCAGCGCCTGCGTATTCTCCGCGCCTGCATACTGCGCTTCTATCACCGTGGTTTCTCCCTGGGACGGCGCATTTACGGAAACCGTGGAAAGGCTGCCCGCCACCAGGCTAACCAACATCATACTCGCAATCAACGCTCTGATTTCTCTGTTTTTCATAAAAATAGCCTCCAATCATAATCATTCATATATTCTATTATAAAATCCAGGTTCTTAAGCCAAACACCCTGCACCAGGCCGGCAGGATGACAAATCTACAGGTTGCAAAAAGCCCGCTCCCCCGGCAGGGTGCGGCAATCGATTGTTTACGGATTTACCACATCCGTCTTCCATGCCGCCTTTTTCGGATGCATTTCTTTCGTCGTTGCACAGATCACCTTATCAAATACCATCAGCATGGACGGCAGCACGAAGATGACCACAAACATACTCACGATTGCGCCTCTTGCCATCAGAGTACACAGTGCGGAAATCATGTCAATATCCGAATAAAGTCCGACCCCAAAGGTTGCGGCGAAGAATCCCAACGCCGATACAATGACTGAGCTGATGGATGTTGACAAAGCAATCTGAATGGCCTCCCTCTTCCCTTTCCCAAGACCCCTCTCCTTTTTATACCTTGTCGTCATCAGGATTGCATAGTCCACAGTCGCGCCAAGCTGGATGGTCCCGATGACGATGGATGCGATAAACGGCATCCTGGTCCCTGTGAAATACGGGATTCCCAGATTGATAAAGATTGCGAACTCGATCACTGACACCAGGATGACAGGCAGGGAGACCGAACGGAACACAACGGTGATGATGAGGAAAATCGCGATAATCGAAACTGCGCTGACCACCTTGAAATCCTGATCTGTGATCGTGATCAAATCCCTGGTGCATGGCGCCTCTCCGATAAGCATAGCGGAACTGTCGTACTTTTTAATGATCGTATTCAGCTTGCCGCACTGATCGTTCACCTCGTCGGTCGCCACCTTATATTCCGACTGTACCAGCATCATCTGCCAGTTCTCCCGCTTCAAGGAATCCCCCACATCCTCCGGAATAAAATCACGCGGGATGGCGGAGCCTAAAATGCTGTCCAGTCCCAGAGCGAATTTTACGCCCTCCACATCCGACATTTCATTCAGCATCGCCTTGGCGTCCTTCGAGGATAAGCCTGCGTCTGCCAGAACCATATGGGTTGCATTCATATCAAATTCATTCGAAAGTTTTTCATTGGCCTGGATACTCTGCAGATATTTTGGAAGCGTGGCGTCCAGGTTGTAGTATACCTCCGCTTTCGTATAGCCCCACAGCGCCGGCGCCAACAGGATAATAAATACCGCCACGAATACTTTATAGTGCTTTGTAATCCACTCCGCCGGTTTTTCCATATTCGGTATCACCGCCCTGTGGGTCGTCTTCCGGATCGCCTTATCAAAGATCAGAATCAAAGACGGCAGGATCGTCACGCAGGAAATCACACCGAACACCACGCCTTTCGCCATCACGATCCCCAGATCCCTGCCCAATGTAAAGCTCATAAAGCACAGTGCGATAAAGCCGGCAACCGTGGTGACCGAACTTCCCACTACGGAAGAAAATGTATTGGAAATGGCATGCGCCATGGCACGTTCTTTATCCCCGCCAAACCGTTCCTGATTCTCCTGATAGCTGTGCCAGAGGAAGATCGAGTAATCCATCGTCACACCAAGCTGCAGGACCGCGCTCAGCGCTTTCGTGATATAGGAAATCTCTCCCAGAAAGTAGTTGCTTCCCATATTGTATACAATCGCCATCCCGATACTCAGCATGAAGAATACCGGAAGCAGCCAGCAGTCCATAAACAGGGAAAGCACGGCGCAGCTTAAAATCACGGCGATCAGTACATAGATCGGCGTTTCCTTCTCCGACAGGTCCTTGATATCCGTCACCACAGCGGACATGCTGCTTAAATAGCACTGCTGACCGGTCACGCTGCGGATCTCGTGGATCGCGTCCATCGTGCTGTCCGCCGAAGTGGAGTCGTCAAAGAAAATCGCCATCAACGTGGCATTCTCTGTATTGAACACGTCCCGAATCTTATCCGGCAATGCAGAGATCGGAACCGATATATCCATCAGGGAATCATACCAGATGACATCCGCCACACCCTCCACATTCTCAATCTTATCTTTTAAGTCCGCGGCTTCCTTCGTAGACATCCCTTCCACGATTTCCATCGCAAACGCCCCTTTTCCAAAGTCCTCCATTAAAATATCCTGGCCCTTCATCGTATCGATGCTGTCCGGCAGATAATACAGGATGTCGTAGTTGACTCTGGTCTTTAAGTATCCCAATGCAGACGGGATCAGAAGCAAAATGCCAAGTACCAGAATCACGATCCTGTACTTCACGATTTTTTTACCTGCTGCTGTCATTTTAAATGCCTCCTTTTCATAAATCTTCCAAATGACTTTTGGTCATTTTTCATTGCAAAAAGTACTATATACCAAAAATGACTAAAAGTCAATCCTTTTTTATTAAAAAATTGACTTTTCGTCATTTCATGTTTATAATAGTACAGAAAGGACACTTCAAACCGCCACGGTTCCTGAAGAGCCGCGGCAAAACAGGCTGCAGAAACGGTCCCACGGCAGCCCCTCACAAAGGAGGCAGTAAAAAACATGGGAAAAGTAGAAGAAAATAAACAGCAGAAACTGAACGCACTTTTCGCAAGCGCATACGACCTGTTTTTAAAACAGGGCATTACCAAGACGTCCATTATGGACATTGTGCAGAATGCGGGCGTGGCAAAAGGGACATTTTATCTTTATTTTAAAGACAAGTATGATATACGCGACCGCCTGATCGCCAGAACCGCAGGCAGGCTTTTCCTGGCCGCCCACAAAGAACTGGAAAAAGCAGATATCCCGTCCTTTGAGGATAAGATCATCTTCATCGTCGACTACGTGATCGGAAAGCTGGAAAACAACAAGCCCATCCTCCGCTTCATTTCCAAAAATCTAAGCTGGGGCGTCTTCCGTCAGGCCATCACCAAAAACGACGAGGATGAAGAACTCAGCAGCATTGATTATTTCCGCCTGCTGATACAGGAAAACGCTCCTGTCCGGGTGCGCAATCCAGAGGTCATGATCTTCCTGATCGCGGAACTGGCAAGCGCGTCCTGCTACAGCACCATACTGGAGAACGAACCGGTCAGTTTTGAGGAATTAAAACCAGAGCTTTACGAGGCCATCCGGGCCATCATCCGAAGCAGTACGCTGCCTCTTTCCTCCGAACCGTAAGGCAGTTCAAAAATCTGGTCTGCAGCCTCTCCCGGATGCAGGCCTGTCCCTGTTTCTACCTATTAAAATATCTTGTTGCAAAATATACAAAATTTCGTCGAATCTTTACCATATCCTTGTCACATATGACATTGCTTTTTTTTCAAAAAAGTGTATGATAAATAATGAATAAAATATAAACAAAAAATTAACAAATTAATACCTTTTATTCACATGAGGAGGCTTACTATGGACTCTATTGTAAAGAAATTATCAGAGATAGAATCTGCCGCTTCAGCCATCGTGGAACATGCCGAGGCACAAAAGGAAGTCCTGGACCATGAATACCGTGAAAAGCGGAACCGTTTTGATACGGAACTGGAGGAAAAGACCGCAGGTAAGATTCTGAAGATCCAGGAAGACCTTACAGAGAAGACGCAGGCTCTGTTAAAAGCGCAGGTGGGCGGGCGCAATGACACCATCGCTGCTCTGGAGAAGGATTATGAAGAACGGCATACCTGGTATGCACAGAACATTTTAAAACGGATCACAGAGGTATGAAAGCATGGGAAATCTACTAACCTACGGTGGGATCGTAACCAAGCTGCGCGCCATGGAAGCCCGGCTTTTGAAACCGGAGAATTTTGAGGAGATTGCCGCATTAAACAATGTGCTGGATGTAGTGGCCTATCTGCGGGAAAATTCTTCTTACGCTTATGTGCTGGACCTGCTGGATGAGAGCAGGCTGCACCGGGGCGATATCGAGAAGATGCTGACCCGGCAGCTTTACCACGAATACTCCAAGATTTACCGGTTCTGCGGGCTGAGGCAGCGTGAGTTCCTGAAGCTATATGTCAGGCGCTATGAGATCGATCTGATCAATTATTGCCTGCGTATTGTAATCAACCGCTATGACGTACCTTTTGACCTGAATTATAAAAAGGATTTTTTTGACAAATACACCCAGATTTCTATTGATAAGCTGATCACCTCACGTACCACCGACGAGCTGATCGAGAACCTCAAAGAAACGGAATATTATCCTTCCCTGCACAGGATTCAGGAAAGCGGTTCTGTCACGCTATTTGATTACGATCTGACACTGAGCCAATACAATCTTTCCACATTGTGGAAAAAGCGGAAAAAAATATTACAGAAAAAAGAACTGGAGCTATACACAAGGGAATGTGGTACAAAAATTGATCTTCTGAACCTGCAGTGGATCTACAGGGCAAAAAAATATTATCATATGCCGCCCTCCACGATCTATACCCTCCTTGTCCCGGTTCACTACAAGGTGTCGGCCGAGCTGGTCAAAGAAATGATTGAAGCCCCCGGTATCGAAGAATATGAAGCTGTACTCCAGAAAACGTACTATGCAAAGCATTATGATTTCGGGCAGCAGCTTACCATAGAACAGATGTATGCGGAATGCCTTGACCGCCTGTATCGGGCAGAACGGCGGCAGAATCCCTATTCCATTGCCGCAATCAATACGTATCTGTTTTTAAAAGAAGAAGAACTAAGAAAGCTGACGACCGCCATAGAATGTATCCGTTACGGCTTATCCTCTGGTGAGACGCTGGCTTATATTGGAGGTAAGACGCAATGATCGTAAAAATGAAATTCATCAATATCTCCGGCCCCCGAAACGATATCGACCGGGTAACAGACCTCTATCTCTCCAAATATGAGATTCAGCTCGAATCCGCACTATCCGAGCTCAAAACGGTCAACAATCTGCGTCCTTTTGTGGAAATCAATCCCTATCGTGACGCACTGGCCCAGGCCGAGCAGTTCACCGCTCTTTTAGAGGATCCAGAGAAGGTCAAGCCGGATGAAAAACTGGGGCTGGACAGTATGTTTGAAGTCATACGCAATACCAGTGCAGACTATCAAAGCATGCAGGACAAAAAAGAAAAGCTGAAGAAAAAGATTGAAGACCTTCACCAGAAGCAGCAGGTCATCGCACCGTTCAGGCCCTTGGACTGTAACCTGAGCGAAGTACTGAACTACAAATATATTGCATATCGATTCGGACGGATCGCCGTAGAGTACTACTACAAGATGAAAAAATATCTGATCGAGGAGATGGACGCCATCTTTGTAGAAGGAGAACGGGATGAAAGCTATGTATACGGCGCTTATTTCGTATCTCCCGGGGGCGCCCCAAAGGCGGACGCCCTGTTCCGCACCCTGCATTTTGAGCGTATCACTCTGAATAACGAGTATGAAGGGACGCCCACGGACGCTTACCAGAAGCTGCAGCGCCAGATCAACAAACAGAACAATGAAATTGCAGACCTGGACAAGGAGGCTGCCAAAATGCTGGCGGACCGCGCACCGCAGATCGTGGCTTCAAGAAAACGTCTGGAAGAACTGTCTAACAATTTTGACGTCCGCAAGATGGCGGCCCGGATGGACGATAATGAGGAAGATTTCTACATTCTATGCGGGTGGATGTCCGAAGACGATGTGGCAAAGTTTCAAAAAGATATTGCCAATGATGACAAGGTCTTTGTCATGGTGGAGGAAGACAGAAGCGCCCACTTCGGCGCACCGCCGACAAAGCTCAAAAATCCGAAGGTCTTCAAGCCCTTTGAGATGTATGTACAGATGTACGGGTTGCCGGCTCACAACGAGATGGATCCCACCGTATTTGTGGGCTTAACTTACTCCTTTATCTTCGGCGCCATGTTCGGAGATGTGGGTCAGGGGCTGCTTCTGCTTATTGGAGGGGGGCTTTTGTATTACTTTAAGCGCATCCCTCTGGCAGGGATTGTTGCAACGGCAGGTATCTTTTCCACGATTTTCGGCTTCCTGTTCGGAAGTATCTTCGGATTTGAAGATATCATTGACGCAGTCTGGCTAAGGCCCATTGAACATATGACTACCCTGCCCTTTGTGGGGAAACTGAACACCGTATTCGTGGTGGCCGTCGCTTTCGGCATGGGCATCATCATCCTTGCCATGATCCTCCATATCATCAACGCTTTTCGCAGCCATGATATCGGAGACGCCTGGTTTGATGTAAACGGTGTGGCCGGACTTGTTTTTTACTCTTCCGTAGTCGCTGTCATCGTCCTGTTCATGACCGGCCATAAGACCCCTGGCGGAATTGTGATGGCCGTTATGTTCGGCTTGCCGCTGTTATTGATCCTGTTTAAAGAGCCGCTGACGAAAAAGATCCAGAAGAAAGCAGATAAGATGGAAGAAAGCAAGGCCATGTTCCTTGTACAGGGATTCTTTGAACTGTTCGAGACCATGCTGAGTTACTTTTCCAACACCCTTTCCTTCGTCCGTATCGGCGCTTTTGCAGTCAGCCATGCGGCCATGATGGAGGTCGTGCTGATGCTGGCCGGTGTGGAAAAGGGCAACCCCAACTGGATCGTCGTAGTGCTCGGCAACCTGTTCGTATGCGGCATGGAAGGATTGATTGTAGGGATCCAGGTGCTCCGTCTGGAATACTACGAGATGTTCAGCCGGTTCTATAAAGGCTCCGGCCGCGCATTCGACCCTTATTCAAAGAGCGGAAAGAAAAAGGGAAGATAAGATAAAATATTGAAGATTTTTAAAAACGTGCTATATAACCATATTTATATATTGAGGAGGATACTATTATGACAACCGCAACAAAACTTATTTTTATCGCAGCTTTAGTCTTAAGCATCATTGTTCCTTTTGGATATTATCTGATCGGTGAAAAGAATAAGAAACGTTATAAAACCACTCTGGGCGTCAATGCATTCTTTTTCTTCGGCGCATTCGCCATCGCTTCGATCATGATGCTTGGCGGACCGCAGGTACACGCGGCGGAAGAGGCCGCAGCCGCAAGCATGTCCACAGGCCTTGGCTATATCGCAGCCGCACTGGTTACCGGTTTATCCTGTATCGGCGGCGGTATCGCCGTAGCAAGCGCTGCAAGCGCTGCTCTTGGCGCAATCAGCGAAGATTCCAGCGTGCTGGGTAAATCCCTGATCTTCGTAGGCCTTGCAGAAGGTGTGTGTCTGTACGGACTGATTATCTCCTTCATGATTCTGGGTAGTTTGTAATATGAAGATGTATTTGATCAGTGATAATGTCGATACCTATACAGGAATGCGCCTAGCAGGAGTAGACGGAGTTGTCGTACATGAACGCGACGAACTTCGGGAGGCATTGGAAAAAGTGCTGACGGATAAAACAGTGGGCATTGTCCTGCTGACTGAAAAATTCGGCCGGGAGTTTCCCGAGATCCTGGATCAATTCCGTCTGGAACGGCAGATGCCCCTGCTGGTGGAGATTCCTGACAGGCACGGAACCGGCCGCAAAAAAGACTTTATCACATCCTATGTCACCGAGGCAATCGGGTTAAAGCTGTAGAAGAAGACAACGAATTTGGAAAAAGGAGGTATCCCTCTTGACTCTGGAAGAAAAAATCGCACATTTACAGGCGACCTCCATGGAGGAGGCACGGGCGGAAGGCAATGCGATTATTGACAACTACCGTGAAGCCCTGGAAAAACTGTTGAAAGACCATAAAGAGGAAATGCTGTGGCAGTCGGAAACCCGCATCAAGGCGGAGCAGTCCAATGCACGTCATATGCTGAACCAGGCGGCGGCCCGGACACAGTTGGAGCTGAAACGCAAAACCGGCAAAATTCAGGTAGAGCTGAAAGATAAAATCTTTGACGAGGCTCTTGCACTGGCTCAGGATTTCATGAAAACCGCGGCTTATGAGGATTATATGGCCAGGTCAATCCGCAAAGCAATTTCATTTGCCGCCGGGGAAGAGATGACGATATACATCAATCCTACCGACGAAAGGCTCCTCACCCGTTTAGAAGAAATGACCGGCACGAGGCTGACCGTCAGCGCGGAGGATTTTATCGGCGGGACACGCGCGGTTTTACGCGAACGCAATATTTTGATTGACAACTCATTTAAGACGCTTTTGCGCAATGAGTATGATAAATTCTTATTTGGAGGTGACGGAATTGCTTAATACGGGAACAATTTATGGGATTAACGGCCCCGTCATCTATCTGAAAGGCAACACCGGCTTCCGTATGCAGGAAATGGTGTATGTAGGAAAAGAAAAGCTGGTTGGCGAAGTCATTGCCCTCGACAAAGATATGACCACCATTCAGGTATATGAAGAGACCACCGGGCTGCGTCCCGGTGAGGAAGTCGTCGCAAGCGGCAGCGCAGTGTCCGTCACCCTGGCTCCCGGCATACTGAACAATATTTTTGACGGGATCGAGCGTCCCCTGGAGAAGATCTCCGAGGCCGGCGGCGCTTTTATCACGCGGGGCGTCAGCGTGGACTCTCTGGATCGGACGAAACAGTGGAAGACACATATCACCGTCTCCGTAGGCGACGTACTCAACCAGGGCGATATCATTGCCCTGGTGCCGGAAACCAGCGCTATTGTACACAAATGCATGGTTCCCCCGGATATCGAGGGAACGGTTGTAAAGGTGGTGCCGGACGGCAGCTATACGATTGATGAGACTTTAGTGACCCTGGAACTGGCTGACGGCACACAGAAAGATCTGACCATGACCCAGCGGTGGCCTATCCGTGTCCCCAGACCGGTGAGCAACCGGTTTTCCGCGTCCGTCCCGTTGATCACGGGGCAGCGGATCGTAGATACCATGTTCCCCATCGCCAAGGGCGGCACAGCGGCTGTCCCCGGCGGGTTCGGGACGGGAAAGACCATGACCCAGCACCAGATTGCAAAATGGTCGGATGCAGATATTATTATTTATATCGGCTGCGGAGAACGCGGCAACGAGATGACCCAGGTGCTGGAGGAATTCGGGGAACTGACAGACCCCAGGACAGGCAACCCTTTGATGGACCGGACTACCTTGATCGCCAATACGTCCAACATGCCGGTTGCCGCACGTGAGGCCAGTATTTACACCGGACTGACTCTGGCGGAATATTACCGGGATATGGGATACGACGTAGCGATCATGGCCGATTCCACCTCCCGTTGGGCCGAAGCCTTACGTGAGCTGTCCGGCCGTCTGGAAGAGATGCCCGCGGAAGAAGGTTTCCCTGCTTATCTGGCATCCAAGCTTTCTGCTTTCTATGAGAGAGCCGGCATGATGCATAACCTGAATGATACGGACGGTTCCGTAACCATCATCGGAGCCGTGTCTCCTCAGGGCGGCGACTTCTCCGAACCCGTAACGCAGAACACCAAGCGTTTTGTCCGCTGTTTCTGGGGGCTTGACAAATCCCTTGCTTACGCAAGACATTTTCCGGCCATCCACTGGCTGACAAGCTACAGCGAATATTTGAACGACCTGGCTCCCTGGTATCAGGACCGGGTATCCCCAAAATTCGTAGATTACCGGAACCGGATCATGGCGCTTCTGAATTCAGAGAGCAGCCTGTTGGAAATCGTAAAGCTGATCGGAAGCGACGTATTGCCGGACGACCAGAAACTGATTCTGGAAATCGCCCGCGTTATCCGTCTGGGCTTCCTGCAGCAGAACGCATTCCATAAGGACGACACCTGTGTTTCCATGGAAAAGCAGTTCCTGATGATGGAAACCATCCTGTACCTATACAAACAGTCCCGTGCCCTTGTGACCATGGGACATCCAATGTCCGTGCTGAAATCGGAAAATATTTTCGACAGGGTTATTGCCATCAAATATGACGTGCCCAACGACCGGTTGGAATTATTCAGCCAGTACCACCGGGATATTGATGAATTTTACCAGCGTGTCCTGGAGAAAAATGCATAAGGGGGGAATGATACCATGGCAATTGAATATTTAGGCTTAAGCAGTATCAACGGCCCTTTGATCGTCTTAGAGGGCGTACAGGATGCTTTCTATGATGAGATTGTGGAATTCATCATAAACGGCACTGAGCGGAAGATCGGGCGTATCGTCGAGGTCTATGAAGACCGGGCGGTCATTCAGGTATTTGAGGGTTCCGAAAACATGTCCCTGAAAAACACCCACACCCGCCTCACCGGGCATCCCATGGAAATTGCACTTTCCCCGGATATGCTGGGCCGTACTTTCAACGGAATCGGGGAGCCCATTGATGAACTGGGGCCTCTGACCTCCACATTAAAGCGGGATGTCAACGGCCTTCCGCTAAACCCGGTAAAACGGGAATATCCCAGAAACTATATCCAGACCGGGATTTCAGCCATTGACGGCCTGACCACCCTGATCCGCGGGCAGAAGCTGCCGATCTTCTCAGGGAACGGCCTGCCCCATGACCAGCTTGCGGCACAGATTGTAAAGCAGGCTTCCCTGGGCGGTGATTCCAATGAAGATTTTGCCATTGTATTTGCCGCTATGGGCGTCAAACACGATGTGGCGGATTTCTTCCGCCGTACTTTTGAGGACAGCGGGGTTGCAGACCATGTAGCCATGTTCCTGAATCTGGCGAACGACCCTGTGGTGGAACGTCTGATCACCCCGAAAGTGGCCCTCACCGTGGCGGAATACCTGGCTTTTGAATTGAATATGCATATTCTGGTCATCCTGACAGATATGACTTCCTTCGCGGAGGCTATGCGTGAAGTTTCCTCCTCAAAAGGAGAGATTCCCAGCCGAAAAGGATACCCTGGATATCTGTACAGCGAGCTTGCTACTTTGTATGAGCGTGCCGGCATTGTTCAGGGAGTGGACGGTTCTGTGACCCAGCTTCCCATCCTGACTATGCCGAATGATGATATTACCCATCCAATCCCTGACCTGACCGGATATATTACCGAAGGCCAGATCGTATTGGAGCGCGGGCTGCATGGGCAGTCCATCTATCCGCCCATCAATATTCTGCCTTCCCTGTCCCGACTGATGAAGGACGGTATCGGAGCCGGATTTACAAGGGAGGATCATCAGGATCTGGCAAACCAGCTTTTTTCTGCTTATGCCAAGGTAGGGGATGCCCGGAATCTGGCGTCTGTTATCGGAGAGGATGAATTGACCCCGATTGATAAAAAATACCTTGAATTTGGTACGGAATTTGAAAACCGCTATATCGGCCAGGGGATCAACGAGAACCGGACGATCGAAGAAACGCTTGATCTGGGATGGGAATTGCTGGGAAGGCTTCCGAAAGAAGAGCTTGACCGTGTAGATACAAAGATTCTGGATAAGTATTACAAGCCGATGGCAGAAGAAGAATAAGGAAACATCTTTTTAGGAAAGGGGGCGCCTGTACCATATGGACCCACGGACATTTCCAACCAAAGGAAACCTGATGCTGGCGAAAAATTCTCTGGCTCTTGCCAGACAGGGTTATGACCTGATGGATAAAAAGCGGAATATCCTGATCCGTGAACTGATGTCACTGATCGACGAAGCGAGAGATATTCAGGAAGAGATTGACAGTACATTCACCTATGCTTACCAGTGCCTGCAGCGTGCCAATATCGAACAGGGGATCAACATGGTCTCCCAGGTTGCCTACACGGTTCCCATCGAAAACTCCATCACAATCCATACTCGGAGCATCATGGGGACGGAAATCCCACATGTAGGCTATAGCCCGTCTCACGAGATGCCGACCTATGCATTCAGTACGACGCGGGAATCCATTGACCAGGCCACAAAGGCATTCCAAAAGGTAAAGGACCTGACAGTAAAGTTATCCATGGTCGAAAACGCGGCCTATCGGCTGGCCACAAATATCAAAAAGACTCAGAAGCGCGCAAACGCTCTGCAGAATATCACGATTCCCATGTATTCGGAACTGGTCAGCGCCATCACGAATGCACTGGAAGAGAAGGACAGAGAAGAATTTACCCGTCTGAAGGTGATCAAGAGGATGAAAGTAAAAAAAGGATAGGAAATCCATCGAATATAGGATGAAACCATCAGCCGCCCGAAAAATTTTTTCAGGCGGCTGATTCTATAGCCGTACAAAGACTTCCATGTCATTTCATAAAATCAAACAAACTCATCTGCCTGCCGCTTCCTGCGTTCCTGCTCCGGCGCGCCTCTTCCCTGACCAGAAGTTCACCCGGAATCTCTTTTAAAAACAGGGATTCATCTCCGGAAACGGTAAGAATCATCTCTTTTCTGGCTCGGGTCAGCCCCACATAGAACAGACGCCGCTCTTCCTCTTCATCGGACGTATACTTTTCACTCTCAAAAGGAATCAGTCCCCTTTTCGCCCCATAGAGCATCACCACCGGGAATTCCAGCCCTTTTGAGCCGTGGAGGGTCATTAAGGTGACCGCGCCCGATGTATACTGCTTCTGGCCGCACCGCTTCAGGTCGCTTTCCACGCCCAGATCCAGAGCGTCCACAAACTCTGCCATGTTCTGGTAAAATACGGAAGTCCGGTATAGCTTCTGCATCCCTTTCTTTTCCTCCAGCCGCAGGTCGTCCATCCACTCCTCCAGAATTTTCTGTGGTTTTTTCTTTTTTAAAAGGGGGCGGTATTTTCCCGCCATATTTTCATAAATACTGTCCGTCATCTCCCCGGCTTCCAGATCCCATAACAGCTTCAGCGCAAGCTGCCCTGCCAGTTCGACCTGAGGCTCTATCAGGCTTTTGAAAAAGCTGACGGTTCCCCGCACGGCCGGCTCCATAAGAAAATCATCCCTGCCTGCCACCACATAGGGAATCCCTTCCTTTTTCAGGCAGTTCTCCAACAGATCCGCCTGCCTTCGCGTCCGGTACAAGACCGCGATCTCGTCAAATCCACTGACCCTGCTCTCATTCTCGATAAATACGTCCTGAGCCTCCAGCATGCCTATGCCGCCTGAGAGCCGGTTGATCTCCTTTGCCACAAAGATTGCCTCCTCCATCTCGCTCTTAGCCGCCACGATCCGCACAGGCGCGCCATCCGGCCTATTGGGACGCAAGACCCTGGTCCCTCCCGGATTCATGGAAATCACATGGGAAGCCAGATTCAGTATCTGAGGGGTGGAACGGTAATTTTCCTCCAGTGTAATTCGGACAGACTGGGGAAATTCTCCCAAAAGCCGGGCAAAACATCCTGCATCCGCACCCCGGAAGCCATAGATTGCCTGATCCGGGTCGCCGATCACAAACAGCTCTTTCCCGTTATGGTTCCACGCCTTGATTAATTCATACTGCAAGGGGCTGATATCCTGAAATTCATCCACGAAAAGATACTCAAACTGTCCCGTCCCGTCTTTTACGCCGCCCTCCACCGGTTCCCCGGCCAGGCGCAAAGCCTCTGCGAGCAGGTCGTCAAAATCCAGAACCTTACGTTCATGAAGGCGTTCCTGATATGCTTCCAGAGCCTGCTGCAGCCTGTCCGGCGGGATATCCGCTTCAGGCTGTCCCTGGTCTGTCCCTGTTGCAACGGCTGTCTGTCTGGAACTGCCCGCGCCCGCCGGGTCGAAAGGCGCGCAAGCGTTCTGTGGCTGTGCTGCCGGTTCCTGCTTCCGTCCTGTTTTATAGTTTGATACTTCCGTCAGAAATTGTTTTCTTCCTATATCCAGATCAAATTCCCTGATGATCCCCTCCGCAATCTCTTTTGTCTCTATCTCACCGGCCAAAGTAAATTCCATCCCCCTGTCCTTTAAAAGTTTTCGCGCAATGGAATGGAACGTCCCAATCTGGATTTTTTTTGCCGCAGCTCCCTTGCCCAGCTGTTCCCTGATACGCGTCCGCAGTTCCCCGGCCGCCTGATTCGTAAATGTAACCGCCGTCATACGGGAAGGTTTCACCCTTCTGTTTTCCAAAAGATAGACCATACGGGATACCAGCGTTTTGGTTTTTCCGGTTCCCGGCCCGGCCACGACGGCGGTCACGCGCTCCATGGAACGGATGGACTGCTGCTGTTTTTCATTCAACTGCTCCCTGGGCCTGTCGCTTTCTGCTGCCTGAACCTGGACTTCTTTATTTTTCTCCCTAGGGGAAGCGTGAAAACCGCCGTCCTTCCTGCCTTTTTGTACAGCCTGCGGCGTCTCAGGAAATAAGTCTCCCGCAAACAGGCTCATCTGCCCGTCCAGTGCATCCAGCTCCCTCTGCGTAAAAAGACGGATTTCCCCGTATTCCCCGTCAAATCCGGGAATCCTCTGCACTTCGCCTCTTCTTAGTTTCCCAATCCCCTCGGATATCAAAACGCCGGAAACACTGCGGATCTCTTCCAGCGGAAGTTCCCGCAGGATACAAAATTCCGGCCCCAGTTTTTGGAGCAGGTTCCGATATTCCTTCTGCACTTTCCCACTGGCAGAAGAGTTGCCCAGCGCCGCCCCGATCACTTCTGGCAGCGGAACCAGGCTCTCATAATGAGGCCTGGTTTCCCGCAGATACCCTTCCGGCCGGTCCGCAAGCTGCTCCACACGGTGAGATACGCCGATGGTCAGTTTCCGGCCGCACACCGGACAAATCCCCTGATAATTTTCCGTCTCCGCCGGCGTCAGGCAGACGCTGCATTTCCGGTGTCCGTCATAATGGTACTTTCCTTCTTCCGGGAAAAATTCAATGGTGCCTGCAAAACCCTTTCCTGTCTGCACTGCCTCCGCCAGATTATCATAGGAAAGCTCTATATCCAGAAGATTCGCCTCACGGCCCAGCTTTGCCGGAGAATGGGCGTCCGAATTGGAGATCAGCTGGTAGGCATCCAATGCAGAAACCCTCCAGTTCATAGGCGGGTCAGAGGATAGCCCGGTCTCCATGGCATGGATATATGAGGACAGATCCCCATAGCATTCCTCCACGGAGTCAAATCCGGAAAACGCACCGAACAGCGAAAAATGAGGCGTCCAGATGTGCGCCGGGACATAGACTGCCCGGGGGCATAATTCCAGGAGAATCTCCAACAGGTCATGGCAATCCAGCCCCAGTATCGGACGCCCGTCTGAATGGATATTGCCGATAGCCTCCAGTTTCCGTGATAGAATCTCCGCCTCCTGGAGGCCCGGCAGAAGGATCAGGCTGTGTACTTTACGCACCCGGCCGTTTTTCTTATAAATCGAACTGATCTCCCCGGTAATGACAAAACGAGGCTGCATGGTATCCGCGGCAGCCGTATGGTCTTCTATCCGGTACTCCTTTTTCAGGGTGTAAAGCCCATCCTCCGCCGGTTTTAGCTTCTCGCCCAGTTCTTCCCTCCAAGCCGGGTGGGTAAAATCCCCGCTCCCCACAATTCCAATCCCTTTGCGCCTTGCCCACAGATCCAGATATTCCGGCGTACAGTCCTTGCTTGTAGCACGCGAATATCTGGAATGGATATGCAAATCTGCTATATACATCCAAGCACCTTCCTTATCAAAAATGGTTTTCTGTCATGGAAAACAACAGACTCAGTTTATCATATTTTCTGATACATGACTATAATATATATTTGATTTATTCCTGAAAAATGGTATAATGTCAAAAGCACTATGAAAGCGGCAACTATATTTTAAACCAAAAGGAGTGAATTACAAATGGATATTACAAACGATATCAAATATGTGGGTGTTAACGACCACGACGTTGACCTTTTTGAAGGCCAGTATGTCGTAAAAAACGGCATGTCTTACAATTCTTATGTGATCCTGGATGAAAAAACAGCGATCTTTGACACTGTGGACGCGCGTTTTACCCATGAATGGCTGGACAACATTGAGTCTGTATTAGGTTCCCGCAAGCCGGATTACCTGATTGTACAGCACATGGAGCCGGATCATTCCGCCAATATCGCCAATTTTATGCAGGTTTATAAGGATACCAGGATTGTCTCATCCGTCAAGGCATTTGCCATGATGAAGCAGTTTTTCGGCACCGATTTTGAAGACAGGCAGATTGTTGTAAAAGAAGGCGATACTCTTTCTCTCGGAAAGCATGAACTTGCCTTTGTGGCGGCCCCCATGGTCCACTGGCCGGAAGTCATTGTAACATATGACAGCTATGATAAGGTTCTGTTCTCCGCGGACGGGTTCGGGAAATTCGGCGCCCTGGATGTAGAAGAAGACTGGGCATGCGAAGCACGCCGTTACTATATCGGAATTGTCGGGAAATATGGCTCCCAGGTTCAGAGCCTCCTGAAAAAAGCATCCGGCCTGGATATCCAGACCATCTGCCCGCTGCACGGCCCTGTACTGAAAGAAAACCTTGGATACTATCTGGGGCTCTACAATACATGGTCTTCCTATTCCGTGGAGACAGAAGGCATCATGATCGCCTATACCTCTGTTTACGGAAATACAAAAAAAGCCGTAGAAGCCCTGGCCGCAAAGCTGACTGCAAAAGGATGCCCGAAGGTTGTTGTCATAGATCTGGCGCGCGAAGATATGGCAGAAGCGGTGGAGGACGCCTTCCGTTATGGGAAACTGGTTCTTGCAACTACCACTTACAATGCAGATATCTTCCCGTTTATGCGTGAATTCATCAATCATCTGACGGAACGGAATTTCCAGAACCGGATCGTAGGCCTGATCGAAAACGGCTCCTGGGCGCCTATGGCGGCAAAAACCATGAAGAAAATGCTGGAAGGCTGCAAGAAACTGACCTTTACAGATACGACTGTCCAGATCAGGTCTGCCTTAAACGACGACAGCAATGCACAGCTTGAGGCTCTGGCCGAAGAGCTCTGCCGCGACTATCTGGCACAGCAGGATGAGACAGCCAACAAAAATGACCTGACCGCTTTGTTTAAGATCGGATATGGCCTGTATGTAGTGACCTCCAATGACGGAAAGAAGGACAACGGACTGATCGTCAATACAGTATCGCAGGTTACCAATACGCCAAACCGGATTGCAGTTACAATCAATAAAGAGAATTATTCCCATCATGTCATCAAGCAGACCGGCATCATGAACCTGAACTGCCTGTCTACCGACGCACCGTTCAGTGTATTTGAGACATTTGGCTTCCAGAGCGGAAGGACTGCGGATAAATTCGCCAGGTGCCAGCCTATGCGCTCTGATAATGGACTGGCCTTCCTGCCAAGGTACATCAACTCCTTCATGTCATTGAAGGTCGAACAGTATGTAGACCTTGACACACACGGCATGTTCATCTGCACCATTACAGAAGCACGTGTCATTTCTGATGTGGAGACCATGACTTACACCTACTATCAGAAACACGTAAAGCCAAAGCCGCAGACAGAAGGCAAGAAGGGCTTCGTATGCGTTGTATGCGGTTACGTCTATGAAGGGGATGAACTGCCCGAAGATTTCGTATGCCCGCTCTGCAAACACGGGGCTGCGGATTTTGAACCGATCGAATAACAGATACCACATGCAAAAAAGGCAGGTACTTTACAGACTTTCTGTAGGCTCCTGCCTTTTTTTGCCCTGTACGAGACGTTTGCAGGAATAAAACGGAGGTATTCTATGAAAAATGAAACAGCACCGGCAAACCAGATCACCGAAGGCGTAATCTGGAAACAGCTTCTGATTTTTTTCTTTCCCATTGTATTTGGAACTTTTTTCCAGCAATTATATAATACCATTGATACAGTCATCGTAGGGCATTTTATCGGCAAGAGCGCCCTTGCCAGCGTAGGAGGTTCTTCCACGCAGATCGTCAATCTCGTAGTGGGGTTTTTCACCGGGCTTTCCTCCGGTGCTTCCGTCATCATTGCCCAGTTTTACGGAGCGCAAAATAAACGGGCCGTACAGGAGAGCCTGCATACGGCCTGCGCCTTTTCTCTGGCCGGAAGCGCGGCGCTCTCCATTCCCGGTATCCTGCTGGCTCCTTATGTGCTGCGCTGGATGAACACGCCCGCCGAACTATTGCATGATTCCACTCTGTATCTGAGGATTTATTTTGCGGGAATCCTGTTTGTCTTTATTTTTAACACAGGTTCCAGCATCCTGCGCGCTGTGGGAGATTCCAAACATCCTCTTTATTACCTGATGGTCTGCTGCCTGCTGAATATCATTCTGGATATCCTATGTGTAGTGCGGCTGCAGATGGGCGTCGCCGGGGCTGCCCTTGCCACCTTTCTTTCACAGGCAGCCAGTGCGGCGCTGGTGGCGGGAAAGCTGATGAAGTCTGAGGGGCTTCTGAAACTTTCTCCCCGGAAACTGGCCTTTCACGTAAACACGCTGAAAGCCCAGCTCCGCATCGGAATGCCTGCCGGATTTCAGTCCGTCATGTACAGTCTTTCCAACGTCCTCATACAGACTGCGCTGAATCATTTTGGTACAGACACCGTTGCCACATGGTCTGTGTATGGAAAACTGGACGCCGTATTCTGGATGATAAGCGGAGCCATCGGGATCTCCATCACTACATTTGTAGGGCAGAATTTCGGCGCGCACAAATACGGCCGGGTTAAGAAAAGCGTCCGTGTCTGTCTGGGAATCGACTTTTTAATCTCCCTTGCCATGGTTGTATTCCTGCTGGCTTTCCGTATCCCGCTTTTCAGGATTTTTACAAACGATGGAGATGTCATCCGTATCGGCATCCATATGATGTCACTGATTGCGCCCTGTTACATATTCTTTATATTTATTGAAGTACTCTCCGGAGCCCTCCGTGGAATCGGCGACGTACTGTTCCCTACATTCATCACACTGGGCGGCGTATGTATTCTGCGCATCCTGTGGCTTTTCGGCGCGCTCAAAATTCACCCCTCCGTGAGCGCAATCATTTTAAGCTATCCGGTGACATGGTTTACTACAGGCGTCTTATTCATCGTATATTACCTGTACCGCAAGCAGAAGATCCTGAATCAATAACCCCTGTCCGCCGCATAAAACCTGTCTGAAAAAAACAAGCCTGAAAAGTGCCGTCTCAAAACACTTTTCAGGCTCCACGGTAAATCAGGCAATCCCGTTGTTATACATTTATTTCATCTTGAAAATCGGACGGATTTTTTTATAAATCAGGAAAACAACCAGCGATACCAGAACACCTTTGAGCAGGTTAAACGGTGCGACCGCAAATATCACAAATGTCGACAGGCTGGTAATATGGGCGTTCACCGCCGTACCCATCTCCACCAATGCCTCAATGGGCATGCCGAACGCCGCCCCATAAGCCGGAAGCAGGATCCATGCGTTGATAAAGCATCCCAGAACCGTCATGACAACCGTCCCCACCGCCATGCCGATCAACGCGCCTGTCCTTGTATGGTTCTTCTGATAGATCCGCCCCGCCGGGACACATAATGCGCACCCGATCACAAAATTTGCAGCCTCCCCGACTCCTGCGGTTATGGTTCCATTAACAACCAGATTCAGCAGGATCTTTATCAATTCAATAATTGCCCCCGCCAACGGCCCCATCACAAAACAGCCGATCATGACAGGCACCTCACTGAAATCAATCTCGTAAAACGACGGTGCAAACGGAAGCGGCACTTCAAACAGCATTAATACCACCGCTATGCCGGACAGCATGCCGATCTGCACGATCCTGCGGATATCTGTCCGTGATTCTCTTCTAAATGCTGCATTCGTCTGTGTACTCATATTCCCTCTCTCCTCTAAAAATTAATTTTGAAAAAGAAAGAAAATCTTCATGGAAACCCTGCCACTTTCTGCATAGATCCAAAACGTTTATCCCACGGGCACTCCATCAAAATCCCCGATTAAAAGCGGCCCCCGAAATCCACTTTCCAGAGGCCGTAATGATATCCACGCTGTTATGGCATAAACCTCTTCTCTCATCCAGACTATAACTGTCGGTACTGGAATTCTCTAAAAAAGAGTCACCAGTTCAGCCGCCGAAGCGGGTCGCGGACTGTACCGCCGGTCGGGAATCACACCCGGCCCCGAAGAATTCATTCTTTTTTACAGGAATCATTATAACTTTTTATGAATGCAATTTCAAGTTTTTTTCAGGATTTTGTTTTCTGATCTGCCTTACCTTAAAATTACCATCCCGTGTTTGTCATTTTCTTAACTAATTTCAAAAAATTTGGGGGATTTTATTGATTTTATCTTCTTATTATGTATAATATAACATGAAAGAATGTCCATTTTGCAGGATATGCCGCACCGGCTCCTGCACATGCAGACAAATATTGAAGAAGAGAGGTTGATTTAAGATGGCAGAACTCAATTTAAGCAAGTATGGCATTACCGGAACTACAGAAATTGTACACAATCCTTCTTTTGAGATGTTATTTGAGGAGGAAACAAGACCCGATCTGGAAGGCTATGAAAAGGGACAGGTAAGTGAACTTGGTGCAGTCAATGTAATGACAGGTATCTACACAGGCCGTTCACCCAAAGATAAGTTTATCGTAATGGACGAGAATTCAAAAGATACTGTATGGTGGACTTCTGATGAATATAAGAATGACAACCATCCGGCTTCGGAAGAGACATGGGCTGTTGTAAAAGATATCGCGCTGAAAGAGCTTTCCAATAAGAGGCTTTTTGTCGTAGACGCTTTCTGCGGCACGAACGCTGATACCCGCATGGCTATCCGTTTTATCATGGAAGTTGCATGGCAGGCTCATTTTGTAAAGAATATGTTCATCCAGCCGTCAGAAGAAGAACTTGCAAACTTTGAACCGGATTTCGTTGTTTACAATGCTTCCAAGGCAAAAGTAGAGAATTATAAAGAGTTAGGCCTGAATTCAGAAACCGCAGCCGTATTCAATATCACAAGCCGCGAGCAGGTTATCCTGAACACATGGTACGGCGGAGAGATGAAAAAAGGTATGTTCTCCATGATGAACTACTATCTGCCGCTGAAGGGCATCGCTTCCATGCACTGCTCCGCGAATACAGATTTGAACGGTGAGAATACAGCTATCTTCTTCGGCCTTTCAGGCACAGGCAAGACCACACTTTCCACAGATCCGAAGCGTCTCCTCATTGGTGATGACGAGCACGGCTGGGACGACAACGGCGTCTTCAACTTTGAGGGCGGCTGCTACGCGAAGGTTATTAATCTGGATAAAGAATCTGAGCCGGATATCTACAATGCAATCAAGCGCAACGCTCTCCTTGAGAACGTAACGCTGGATGAAAACGGCAAGATTGACTTTGCTGATAAGAGCGTGACTGAGAATACACGTGTATCTTATCCGATCAACCATATTGAAAAGATTGTCCGCCCGGTATCTGCTGCACCGGCAGCGAAAGAAGTAATTTTCCTGTCCGCAGATGCTTTCGGCGTACTGCCTCCTGTATCCGTTCTGACTCCTGAGCAGACACAGTACTACTTCCTGTCAGGATTTACGGCAAAACTTGCCGGTACGGAGCGCGGCATCACAGAGCCTACACCGACCTTCTCCGCTTGCTTCGGACAGGCATTCCTGGAACTCCATCCGACAAAATACGGCGAAGAGCTGGTAAAGAGAATGGAAGCCAACGGCGCAAAGGCATACCTTGTAAATACCGGCTGGAACGGCACAGGCAAGCGTATTACCATTAAGGATACCCGCGGCATCATTGATGCAATCCTGAATGGAGATATTTTAAAAGCGCCGACAAAGAAGATCCCATACTTCAACCTTGAAGTTCCGACAGAGCTTCCCGGCGTAGATTCCGGTATCCTTGATCCCCGCGATACCTACGCAGATGCTTCTGAATGGGAGAAGAAAGCACAGGATCTGGCTGGAAGATTCGTGAAGAACTTTAAGAAATACGAAGGCAATGAAGCAGGAAAAGCTCTGGTTTCTGCCGGCCCTCAGTTATAAAAAAAACCGCACTTCCAAAAAAGGCGTCTGCCCATTCGGCAGACGTCTTTTGAATGTAGGCCCGGTATAACCCACGATCACGACCGCTACCTTACACGAAGGATCAATTTTCATGTGCAGGGAGGCTGAATGAGAGCGATGCCGATGGCACCGTCGATTGAAGGCGACGCGGCGGATGGAACCCTGAGACAAATGAAAGGTCTGGAGCATTGTCGTGGGTTATACTGGAATCTCCGCTGCAAAAAAGCGCTTCTTTTCCACTGTGTCCAAAATGCAGATCCTTTTATTCTGCCCCATAAGATGTCCGCCTGCCGCCAAATGCTCTTCATATCTTTGAAAGCTGCCCCCTGGTAAGCCGACAATCTGAGGCGTCCCGATCTCATTCATGCCCCTGCATCCCTTATATCCATAATTCACGCTGCACAGGCAGTCATCCAAAATCGTCTCCGTCCCTGCCGCTATCTCCCCCGCACACTCCACATAGAACAGATACCGCGGCGGCAGGCCTGAATCGTCCTCCTGTACACAATAACCTGTAATCTCCATTCCTGTCTTTTTGGCAAACTGTTCCATGGCCTCCTCTAACTGCTCCTGATTGCTTTTTTCCCCTGCAATATTGACCACCTGATTTTTCCGATAACAGAACTGCACCACCGGCGCCTGCCCATACCAACCCAAAACCTCGATTACATCCCCCATGCAGTAGCGGTACAATCCGGAATGATTCGTAAACAGGAGCTCATACCTCTCTCCTGCGCAAAGCTCCCACAAAAAGTAAGGCTGTCCGTTTTCCTTCTCCCTCCCTGTAAGAGGGCAAAACTCAAAAAAACCTGCTTCAGGGAACAAAATATAGGCATCCATTTCATTCATTTTTCCGGCAATGCCGAAAATCCCCTCCGACGCAGCATAGGCGAAATAATGGATGGGGACGTCCCCCGCATATTGTTTCATCCTGCCTGTATGCAATGGAAAAGCTTTTCCCCCGATTGCCAGCACATACCGGATATCCGGCCAGATTTTTTGTATCATCCCCTGATTCAGCCCTTTGCGTGAAATCTGCCGCAACTCTTTTACACGCACAGGATTTGGGGGCAGGTTTCTTTTGACGTACTCCTTCCACCTGCCGCTTAAAACAACACTCTCATTTACCGTGCCTTCTGCCATGTCATCTAAAAGCATTTCCCAATTCTGCCGGATATAGTCCATCACCCCGCATACCCGGTTGATAAATACGCCGTGGATTGCGCTTATATCGCGCTGTGCAAGGGCATACCGGACTTTTACATAAAGCAGATCCTCCAGTGTGTCCGGGAACAGAACCTCTTTAGGAACACAATAATCCGATGCATCAAACTGATCGTCCCTGTCCATCCACTGGAAAAGAGAACCCGAACGTATACCGTTCATCTTCCCATTCTCCATATAGGTCTTTGCAAATTCTCCTGTCTGGAAAATCTTCCCGAACACTTCCTTTTCGGGAAGGTTCCTGTAGAAATCCCGAACCATTCCAAACACTGCCCCATAAGCGTATATGTAATGGAGCTGTAGATCCGTCTCCGTGAGAGGGAGGTATTTCGGTTCCCCCACAGTGCCGGAGCTGATACAGAAATAGGCCGCAGGCTCCGCTGTTAAAACAGATTCTTCTCCATCAATCATTTTTAAAATATCCTCTTCATAGTCGCCGTATTCGGAGACGGGAACCCTTTTCTGGTACTCTTCTGCACTTTGTATGGCATGGAATCCATAGTTTCTGCCAAATACAGTTTCACGGTTCTGATATATGATTTGGGCAAGAAGCTGCCGCTGTACTTCCTCCGCCTGTTCCGATGTATCCCGAAGACGCGCCATTGCTTCCTGCCCCAACTTTCCATAGCTGGGTTTCATCCTGTCCTCCGTTCATTCATATGCTTACCTGTACACTTACTTTCAAAATTCAGCGCTCCGGCGCGAAACTGCGCGGAAATGGGGTCGCGAAGCGACATGTTCCTCTCCCATTTTCCGCGCATCCGCCGGAGGCTCGAAGGAAACCTCTTTCATTGATGGTGGTGCCTGCCATCGCGGGCATGGAGGTTTACTTTTTAATATTTCTATCTTACCTCTCTTCTTTTAAAATAGCAAACCCCTTTTAAAATTCAGACAGCATGAAAAATGCGTTTTCAGGAGCAATTTGAGACAAAAAAACATGGGGCAGGCCTGATTTACCCATTATATCAATATGTTTATATATTTTTATTGAAAAAACACACCCTGAACGATATAATGAAAATGTAGACTTGAATTATTTTCATTTCCAAAACCGTTTCCAAGTGAGGCATCTGTTATGATTTCAACAAAAGCGCGCTATGCTCTCAGAGTCATGATCGATCTTGTACAACATCAGGAAGAGGGATATGTCCCATTAAAAGAAATCGCCAAACGGCAGGAAGTTTCCGAAAAATATTTAGAGATGATTTTAAAAATCCTCGTAAAAGGAACTATTTTGAAGGGACTCCGCGGAAAAGGCGGCGGGTATATGCTCACCCGTCCGCCAAAGGAATATACTGTCGGGGAGATCATCGAATTGACAGAAGGCTCCCTCGCGCCGGTCGCCTGCCTGGCGCAGGGCGCACAAACCTGCCGCAGGACAAATGAGTGCATCACATTGCCCTTGTGGAAAAAATACGATGCACTGATCCATGATTTTTTCTACAATATCACATTGGAGGATCTGATTGAGGGGAGGTTCTGATCAATTTAAGGGGGCGACCGCCGCAATACGCTTTGGAACTGCGCCCCCTTCTGCTTTCCGCAAATATCACCTTTCGTTCTCTTCCCAGATCTTCCCCTGAAACTTCTCATTCTTTTTGTAAAATTTCCTCAGCAAATAGGTAGGGGTGCAGCTCCATGCATGGCAATAGCTGTTTACCATACTGGATCCATAGGGAGATTCATGCTTATTATAGGGATTATACAATTCCCAGAAAGTATCCGCGCCGTCCAGAATCATCTCCCCCCAGTACCGTTTCATCTCGTCCAGCGCCAGCTCTTCCTCGCCGCAGCGGATCAGGGCATCCATATAGTGATGGTACATATAAGGCGTCACCATGCGGATCCTTGGATTCACCTGCATGGTATGGAGGATTAATTCCCGGCTTTTTTCTTTGTCAAATACCCTGGCAAGAATCATCCATACCTGCGTCGCCCAGGATACCTGCCGCATCTCGCCGCTTACAAACAGCTTCTGCTTTTCATCCCAAAAATGTTCCAGCGCCGCCGCCTTCAATATTGCCATCTGCTCTTCCGTCTTCTTCACACGTTCCTCATCCCCCAGGACCTTTGCCATACGGATTGCATAACGCATGGTATAGATGAGGACAGCCTGCGCCCCGGCCTGCTTATTCAGCCCCTCGCCCCAGTCCAGAAAACACCAGAACTCGTCCCCTTTATCAAGGATCACATGACGCTCATCCAGCATGGTCTCCCAGCAGATGTCAATCTGCTCCATTGCCTGGGGATACAGTTCTTTCAACGTATCCAGATCACGGGACGCCTCATAATAGTCGCACAATGCCGGGCCGAAGAACAGCGCATAATCCATCAGGTATGTATCATCTACACGCAGATCAGGCTCATGGAAAAAACAGGCTCCGATCCGTCCGTCGTCAAACGTCATTCCCGCAAATAGATAGAGGCATCGTTTTACCATATCATAGTTGCGGAAAGTCTCGTAATTCGCCCTTGCCTGCAGCCTCAAATCCCCCAGCCACAGCCTCCTGTCACGCTTCACTCCATCCTCAAACACGCTCTGCATACAGTCCATCAGTGTCTTAATGCTCACACGGTCCATCCGGTTGAGCAGCTCATCCTTTGAATTCAAGGGCTCTACCACGTTCATCTCCACCGCGGACACATAGTCGCAGTAAATATTCCTGAGCGTCAGAGTATATTTCGGCGATGTATCCAACACTTCAATCTGCATATAGCGGAATGCATAACGCCGGGGCAGATGGACGACAGAGGGCAGGATATCCAGATGCAGGGCGTCCTCCTGGATCCACGAGCTGCTCAGCCATCCGTCATAATCCCTGGCGTCCTCCAACAACTCGGACGGAACCTCTGCAAATTTCAGCCGTAAATACGCCGGAGCATCATAATGGCTTCCCTTCGGCACTGCCGTAAACGACACATAGCCCACCTGATGGTCTCCAAAATCAAAGATAACCTTATCCCCTTTTCCAAAACTCATACCCGGCAATTCCGACATTTCTTCCTTTTCATGAACGAGCGCCTCGTGATACTGGTTCTGTTCCACCTCCACGATCCGCATCGGACGGATGACCCTCTTATTCAGCACGGGTTCTAATGCTGCAGCCTTGTCCAAAAACGCCTGGTTTGTTTTTACCTGAAAATTCTCAATCCTGCTAAATGATGCCATATCCTTTACCTCCGCAATTTTTCTCAGGGCGTAAACTGAAACGCCCTGCCTGTAATTCCTTTTATCAGATGCCTGTCAAGCCAATCCTGATACTATTCTAACACGCTCCTCGAACCTTTGACTTAAATAATTTTGTATATGTCATTTGGTTCAAGATATCAACATTATTTAGATTATCCATAAAATATGGACTATCAGATTTTTTGTTGTCATTTTGTTGTCATAAATTGCACAATTATTATCATCCATTAATAAGTCATTGATAAAATATCCTCCATTTACATCCGATTTTTATACTATATTGCACGGAACTCTTTCATCATTTCCGATACATTCTGAAATCTTTTATTTTTATCTGGATTTAACCCTTTTTCAACAAACTTTTTCATTTTTTCGTCTGATATTCTATCTGTATTTGTTCTGCCTGTCATAGTATAATATGCTATTCTTGTCAAAGCATATGTTTCATGCAAAATATTATATGTATGAAATCCCTCGGTCACAAGAGATGGATCGTTAAAATATCCTTTAAACTCTGTGTTAATAGTCGTTAGTTCACTATCGGGTATTTTTACTAATCCAAAATCCGAAATTTTAACTACCGAAACATCTTCATATTCTTTTATTAGTATATTCTTTGGACTTATATCCCTATGTAATCTTCCCTTTGAATGTATATATTCAAAAGCTCTCAAAATCTGTTGCACAATGCTCTTTCTTTGAAATTTTTGCAAATTAGAATTATTTTTAGATACATAAGAATCCAAAGTATGCTCCATATATTCCATTATATATTCATTTCTAGCTTCATCATATCTATATACCTCAAGTATATATGGAGAAGACAGCTCCCTCATTTCCTCAAATTCTCTCTTAAAACGTTCAATCTCTTTATCAGATAAATCCTTTTTTGCACGCTTTATAACAAAATTCCGATTATAAAATGTATCTTTATATCTATATACATTAGCATATGACCCCTCTCCTATTTGTTTCAATTCATATGCAACGTCTGTATTTGTATTTTTAACAGTAATATTTTGAGTCATTATAAAAATAGGTTGAATATAGTATAAATCAATCTTCGGCTTATTAGGCGGTAATGCACTTCCACCACTCGAACTTAAAAACTCTCTGCACTCTTTTATTAAATCAAAATAATATTCATCAATTTGAAAAGCATATTTTGTTCCTTTTAACGCATTATACAACCCCAACGTTATTTCTATTATACTAATCAAGTCTCTACTTGGTTCTGCCCAAAAATGAGCTCCTGACTCCCCCGTTGGAAGTCTTTCATTCATAGTTCTGAATAATGAAACAAGATAAAAATGCAAAGTCATAATTACATCATGAAGTTTCGTATGCTTCACAGTATTATATAACTCTGAAAATTCTGCATTAAAGCCTTTTGCTTGTAGTTCACGATATTGTGTTTCTATATAATTTTCAATATTCATAAACACCCTCGACTCGTCATAATTTTAACTTCCTATTTTCCATAATCCAACAAATTATCACACTTGCAATATTTTAATTTAACCTGTTGTGCTATTTAATATAGAAAAACTTCAACAAAATATGCTATCCTATTTGTAGACTAATACAATAATGAAAGGAGGCATGTTTATGTTGAAGTTTCAAGATGATTATACCACCCTTATAACTACTTTTGAAGACTTTATTTTACTAGTTTACACAATAATTGATGACCTATATAACCAGTTAGCTCCCTTATCTGTTTCACAAAGAAGGAATGTTACTACTGCAAAAATGTCTGATTCTGAAATTATAACTCTTAGTATTTGTAGTGAAATAATTGGCATTGATTCTGAAAACGCATGGTATTCCTTTGTGAAACGAAATTATTGCCATCTTTTTCCGAATTTATGTTCTCGAACTCGGTTCAACCGAACGAGAAGAAATCTTTTACAGGTTACAGAGCGGCTTCGTCAGAATCTGCCTTTTGCTTTTCCTATACCCCAAAGCCGATATTTTGTAATTGACAGCTTCCCACTGCCGGTCTGTAAATTTGGTCGCGCCCATTTTTGCCGTTCCTTTCGTGAAGATGGGGCAAACTATGGGAGATGTCCCTCCAAAAAGGAAACCTATTTTGGCTTCAAGGTTCATGCGTTGATTACATTGGAAGGATATATTACAGCATTTGAGGTTACACCCGCATCCATTGATGACCGGGAAGGTTTACGAGACTTTGCGGAAGAACACATGGGGTTGGTCATTTTAGGGGATAAGGGTTATACGGGAGAGCGCTTATTAGAGGACATGCATGCAAAAGGGATCTGTCTCCTGTCATTAAAACCTTCTAATTATAAAACAAACTGGCCTAAAAAGATAAGGCAGCTGATTTTTCGATTTCGCCGAAGAGTGGAAACGGTATTTTCACAGCTGAGTGAGCAAATGAATGCGGAAAGAGTGCTTGCGAAAAGTTTCCACGGGTTGTGTACCAGACTGGAAAATAAGATTCTGGGACATAACCTATGCATGGCAATTAACAGCATTTTTCACGAACCATGTGACTTAGAAAAAATCAAACAGTTAATTTTCTAAAAAAATAAAAAAATGGGACTCCATGTAGCTAAGCTATATGGAGCAGCCATAATCCCGCTTAGTTTGTAAAACAACTGGACTGTGGGAAATTAGCTCTCAATAGATTAAGCAGGGACTTTTTGGGCTTTTTTACCCTTTAAACAATCAATTTGTTCAAGTAGCACAACGAGTTAATTTAGTTAAAAGTAAGTCTCGATTCTTTTTCTTCAATTCACATTCCCAAATTCGAATAACCGTCCATCCACGCCCTTCAAACAATTCCGTAATTTCTTTATCATGCTTCATATTGCGTTCCCGCTTTTTTGTCCAGTAATCAGCGTTATCGGAGGGACGTGTGTTTCTGCAATCATGCCCATGCCAAAAACAGCCGTCAACAAATATTGCAATTTTCTTTTCTAGAAACACGAAATCAGGATGTCCCTTTACTGGATAATTACGTTTCCAGCCGACAATACCATTCTCTTTAAAAATCTCTATCAGCTTCAATTCCGTAGACTTATTATTTTTTGAGCGTACCTTACTCATAATTTCAGAACGCTTTTTATTATCAAATACATCCGCCATAGTCTTATTTCTCTATATGGTCGGATACAATCCGATACCAACTGCTATCAAAATTTACTGCTTCTAAAATCTTCTCTTTAGCGACTTTTTCAGGCTTTCTTATAGAAACGTGCAACCGCTTTTCGGGAATATCCTCAATAATAGTAAATTGACTGCCGCTTGGCTGCCATGTAAACTTATGCTTCCCCGATGATTTCTCATACCCCTCTAAGTTCATTCTCTTATTCCATTCAAAGAGATACAACTCAGGGTCATATCTTATAGTGTCAAACTCAAATACCAGATAATCCTCATAATCCTTTGATTTAACTAAAACTACTGTACGCACGAATTTATAAATCTGTCTTACCGCAGATACGCGTTCATTCCATATATCAAGAACTAATTTCCCAATTTCATCTGGATTCTCACTTGTCAGTTTATCAATGCCGTAACTATATGTAGGAGAATTTCTTCCCGAAATCAACCTTACTGTCTGCTGTCTTTCAATATTACTTAATGCAAAAACTGTTTTTGCTCCCCAACAGCAATTATCTAAAACGACGTCGTCCAATCCTACGTTAGACGGTTTCCATTCTGCGCCGATACATTCTGCAAAAATCTGTTCCCACTCGTTACCCTCCAACGACATAGAAGATTTTGTTGCCTGCATATATACGATTTCTTTCGCCAACGTATCTATGAACTTTGCAGGAAATTTATTCAAATCAAACGGCGCTACCGCTTTGTTAACGGTTCTTAATCTTGGCTCTCTCATGGTATTCCTCCGTACACAAACTTATCCAAAATATAGTCTACCACAATTTCCGCCAAAATTCCACGCCTTTTGCCATCAAATCAAAATGCCAACGGTAAAAACTTTTCAATAACTCTTGCAACCATATCTACGGGTATCGCGTTCCCCGCTTGCTTTCTCGTCTGCGTATCAGAGACAACTATCTTAAAACTATCGGGAAAACCTTGCAACCGTAGCATTTCTCTCGGCGTTAAGCGTCTCTCTCCGTTTACCAGAAGATAATTATAACTTGCGCCCGCCCGCAAAGCGCAGCTATATGGATAAGATGAGATATTCCCCGCTTTATTCTCATGCCAAATAGACGGATTAACCGACGCTGTGTGCATAGATTTCCTTTTAGCAACTATTTCAGGAGACGCATAATGTTTTTTCTCTACGTCCTTTTCTAGAATATCATCCAGCGTTTTTTTATTGTCTATATTAAACCTCCAGTCCATTGCAAAAGGTTTTTTAGAGCCTATAATAATGATACGCTCCCTTTTTTGGGGCAATCCGAAATCAAGCGCGTTTAACAAACGATAATCCACATGATACCCCAGTTCGTCTCTGAGAACCTCTAAAATTGTTTTCAGAGTTTTACCGTTATCATGGCTAGCAAGATTTTTCACATTTTCAAGGACGAACGCCTGCGGCTGTTTTTCTTTTATAATTCTCGCTATATCAAAAAAAAGCGTTCCTCTTGTGTTATCCGCAAATCCTTTTTGCAAACCGCAAATCGAAAAAGCCTGACAGGGAAAACCGCCGAACAAAATATCAAAATCGGGAATTTCAGACGCTCCTATCTTTGTAATATCGCCCGCAGGTCTTTCACCAAAATTAGCTTCATAACTCGTTTGCGCATATTTATCAATATCGCTGCTAAATACACACTCGCCCTTTAATCGCAATTTACCAAACGCATATTGAGACGCATATCTAAAACCGCCTATTCCGCAAAATAAATCTACAAAACGGATAGGAGATGGGTATGCTGTTTTTTCCCTTGCCGATAAATCAAGAAAAATTTTGTCTATAGACACTCCCAATGCTCCGCCAATTTTTATCGCAATAGATATGGACGGCGAAGCCTTTTGTCGTTCTATCAACGAAAGATATTTCCTGCTGATTTCAGAATACTGTGCGAGAACTTCCTGCGACATTCCTCTTTCTTTACGAATTTCTTTTACTTTATTCATTTAAGCGTTTTCTCCCTTTTTGAGAACTTTTTTACACAATTTATTATAATCTGCTTTTCCATTTTTGTCCACCCCTTAATATAATTTTATTTAAAATAACGGCAGTGGCATCTCATTATCTTTACCTCTGCCGTTTAACTTAGTACGTATATATTATCTCCGAATATATCGCTTCTCTTACACACGCCTGTATACTATTCGTTTTTTGAACCCATAAAACTGATTTTCTATTTTTAACCTTCTCATTACTCCCTGCCTACCAGTATATTCCTTTACTAGCCGAGAAAACATATCCCCCTCTCGTTCATCCACACTTATAAGATTTCGTTCAATCCTCCGGTTGTTGGCAAATTAAGCTAGACAAATTACTTGCACTCTCTGAAATACCACAAGCACTTTAATCTCATATGCCAATCGGCTTTTGTCTTTGGAAGGTAATACAAAAAATATTTTCTTTATTCTCTCCCTCTCAAATCAAACGTCTCCCCATCCGTTCTTCCCGCGCTGATAATATCCCCCTGCATACTACAAAAAAATGTGTACGACACTTCGTCTACTATAACCTCTATTGACATTCCATCCATTTCCAACATACAAAACATGCTAAATTCCAAGTCTTCTTTATCACGATTCAAAAACCTACTAATTGCATCTTTGGTCTGTTCCTCCAATACTTTCCTCTCATCCGTCACATCTTTTCCGTCACGATATGCTGAAACAACCTCGCCTCCCGATGTAATAACCGTAGATGAGTGTTCCTCTTCCTGCTTCTCAGTCTTGCCACACCCTGTTACCATCATTAACAACATCATTGCTAGTACTAAAATAACTCTCTTTTTCATATTCTGCCCTTTCTGGCAGATACGCAAAAAAGCAACCCGATACAGGCTGCTTTACTTTAATTTCATACCTCTCACATATATCTCGACTGCTTCTTTCTCTTTATCCGTCAAGGTTTCCCATGTTTCCAACACTTTTCTTTGTTCCGCAGATAACTCCAATTTTCCAATATCTTTCGAGAAAAATTGTGATATTGTAATCCCTAGCCCATCACAAATCTTATCCAGCGTATAAAAAGTTGGCGTACTTCCTCTTTTCATCAGATTTGATAAAGACGACTGGCTAATACCAGTCTTTTTAGATAATGCATACATAGACATCTGTCTTTTATCACAGAGTTCTTTTATCCGATTGGTAATATACTCCTCATCTAACAAGCAACCTACACCCCATTTCCGATATATGCTGCTTTTATTTTAACCTCTAATTTCTGTAATTATTAGATTTTATAAGAAAAAGTATATTACTTTATATTTGAGTAGTAATTGAATAAAAAAATAAGCGTTCTGCCTAATATCCTTTTTTCTTATAATGCCTTTACAAAAACTCTCTCCTTCCCGCATTGCAATCTATTAATTGCAATTATAAACACTTTTTGTAATAGAATCAATATAAATCTTTGGATTTACAATACGAAAGGCTACTAATCAGTCATGTCTCAAAAACTGAAGCAAACCCAAGACATCTCTTTAGGAGATAATCTAAGAAAGTTAAGAAATCATGCAAATTTAACCCAAGAACAAGTTGTCGCACAATTACAACTACGCAATTTCCCCATTTCAAGAAGCGCATACTCACAGATAGAAGCTGGCACATATAATATCCGTATTAGCGAATTGATTGCATTAACTGAAATCTTTCGGACAGACTACAATACTATATTTGATGGTCTAACCTACAAGAAATAGCCCTGAACATAAATTTCTCCATTGTTCAGGGCATTTTACTTGTTTAAGAAAAATAGTGCTTCAATCTACACTATTTAATCATATATTGGTGTTAGTATATAAGTGTGGACAGAAAAGGTTGAACAACCTATACTATCAAGTGAAAGAGTAAAGGAGATGTTCAACATGGCGA
>CATKXE010000012.1 GCA_949840465.1 uncultured Lachnospiraceae bacterium
CCCTGTACCTTCTTTATCCGCGGCATTTTGGGCTTTTCTCTCTGCCGCGTTTTCAGCCGCCTTCTCTTTCAGCCTTGCCTCTGCTTCTTCTTTTTCCTCTCTCCTTGCCATGCTCTGGACTTCTTTTAATTCCTCCTGTGCTTTATCCAAAGCATCTGCGGCCTGATGGAGTTCATTTCCGCCGTATTTCCCGGCACGCTCCAACAATTCTAAATCCGGATCTGATTTTTTCGGATCCAGAAATCCGTTTCTTCTATTTTATATTCCTGAAGTACCTGATCCATTGCTTTCCGCTCAATATATACCGTTTCCCCGTCTGTATAAAGCGCCCTGCAAGAAAAAGCCCCCGGAGCATCCCTTTCATAAAAACTGCTTTTCGCAAAACCGTGCCCCGAAGGGACATCACCAGAGCCAGCACTCCAACAGATAACAGGGTACACCGCCCTAACTGGATAGAATAGTATAGGATACTTTCATTGACCAGAAGAAGGACATTTAAAAACTGCCATCGGATCTCCCACATCATTTTTTCTGTTTTCCTTTGCCGCTTTCAAGGATTCTTTCCAATTCCCCAATCTGCTCGTCTGTCAATCCCACGCTCTGTATCAGCGATGCCAACGCACCCACGGCATTTCCTGAAAAATAGCTGTCCGCAAACTTTCTGCTCTTGCTCCTCAGGCACCCTTCCTTTGATTTCAATACCGAATAATGGTAAACTCTGGCGTCCTTTGGATCCACCGTATGCTTTAGGATTCCCTTCTGGCACAGGCGGTTCATCAACACACGGATCATCTTAGGGGTCATATCCAGCCTGCCATGTAACCTCCGGATAACCTCCGCCGACGTCAATGGCGTACTGCTCTCCCACATGACCTCCATGATCAGCCATTCGCTTTCACTCGGTGTCAGTTCTTCATTTCCCATAGCAATCCTCCTTGTCATCTTTATTGTGATTTTTCCCGAAAAGCTTTCTGTACAAATCCGCAAAATCTTTCGAGCGCTTTAGAACCCTCTCCTACTATATATTGGATAATGTATGTTTATTATTAACGCCTGTTTTCCAATTTTTAAATAAATCTGTTCTAATGCCCGCATTTTGGGCATCCCGCCCCGGTAAAGAAAAAGCGGTAAAGCCATTGATATGAAAGCCTTACCGCCCGTGATTTCCATCCGGAATCTGATCTTTTACTTTTCCCCCTCGTTTGTACGTCCCAGCAGATCGTACACTTCAATCCTTCTGGCGTCAATCTCCGACAATCCGATGAAGATGGTCCCACAGATATACCGTTCCTCCTTTGTCTGCTCGATCCTGACCACCTTCAGAAATGCATGAATGACTTCATCCGTCCAAATCTTCAGGCGTGTCTCATATACCGCACCGATCTCCAGCGGAATATCGGTGATAAAGCCCACGCCGGTCTTGGATACATCCAATACTTCGATCCTCACTTCCTCTTCCTTGCCGGACGCATCCGCCATATTCTTGATCAACAGCTTTGCTGACAGGCTCATTCTTCTGTCTCTTCTCTTTTCTTCCATCTTCCGTCTGCTCCTTTCCACGGTCGTTCTGTCTCTATTCTTATTTTAACGTATTTATCTCCTTTTGTAAAGAATCCCCTGCATGCTTATGGCTGATATTTCGGCACGTCCGCAGGTAATACTTGATATTCATATTTTTCCCCGGTCTGTTCTTCTAAAAGACTGAGCAGTAAATCCATGATATAGGTTCCCTCGTCCGTCTTATCCTGCGGCACAGGCTGGCCTTCCCTCATTGTTCTTCCCTTTCCGGCATTCGAGCGTATAAAAATAATCTGCGCGTCTGACTTGCCTCCATGATCATATGCACATGTTCTTTATTTACGGTTCCTCTAAATTTTATGAAGCACTGGTTGTACCTCTTTCCTGATACTTCCTGTTTTTCCGAAATTCTATTTTTGTACTATCCATATTTCCTAGAGTATGATTTATCAAAATTGATTAGAAAATGTCTGAATCCAGGGTTCATAAACAAAGCCTGAAAAATGCCATACTCTGAACTGATCCAACGAATCTTTCAATAAAACATGGACTTTTTGCACGCAATGCACGATATATTTTACAAGGGAGTGTGATAGAATGAAGGATTCAAATGAAACGCACATCATCCGGTGTGCAATTTATGACCGGGTATCCACGGATATCCAGGCACAGCATGGGCTTTCTCTGGATACGCAGAAAGAGCTTTTGACAGAATATGCGCTGTCCCAGGGCTATGAGATCGTGGATTACTATGTAGATGAAGGGCTGACTGCCAGAAAGAAGCTACAGGACCGCAGGGAATTGATCCGGCTCCTGCATGACATTCAGGCGGACAAAATCGACCTGGTCCTTGTCACCAAGCTGGATCGTTGGTTTCGGAATGTAAAGGACTACCACAATACACAGGCTGTCCTGGAAAAGCACCGCTGCAACTGGAAAACCGTTCTGGAAGATTATGATACGTCCACTGCCGACGGACAGCTTAAAATCAATATCATGCTTGCGGTCGCGCAAAATGAGTCTGACCGCACATCGGAACGTATCAAGGTGGTTTTTGAGCACAAAAAGAGAAATCAGGAACATTTAAGCGGCCCCATTCCCTTCGGATATCGGGTAGCGGATAAAAGGCTTGTAAAAGATGAACGCACCCGGATAATCACAGAGGATATTTTCCGGCAGTATTTCGCCTGCCTTTCCAAACGCAAAACCATTGCATATATACAAAACTGTTATAAAGACCAATCTCCCACCGCGAACCAGATCAACCGGATGCTGTCCAGCGAAGTCTATGCGGGGATGCGTTACGGACGCATGGGATACTGCGAGCCTTATATTTCACAGGAGCAGCACCACAGGATCCTCTCCGTCTGCGGTTCCAGAACCTGCCCTTCCACAAAGGAACCCTATCTTTTCGGCCAGCTCATGAAATGCCCCTGCTGCGGCTCCTCCATGACCGGGTTTGTTAAAAAGCACAACTGTAAAGACGGATCTGTAAGCCTCTATAAACGCTACCGCTGCAGCAGGAAATTCGGTGCTCACAGCGGCGGCGCCTGCATCACAGAGAACCGGATAGAGCTATATCTGCTGCAAAATCTTTTCCCTCAATTAGAGTACTGTATTTACCTCATCCGCCGGCGGCAAGTTCTGATTCCCCCAAGGGACAATACCTGGAAGATCACCTCGGAAATGGAGCGGCTCAACCTCCTCTTTCAGAAAGGCCGGGTCAGCCCGGATTATTATGAAAATCAATATGAAAAACTGGAGCGTTCCCTCCGGTATGAATCGAAAAGGCAGGAAGCTTTACCGATGCAGCCCCCGGCTAAAGAAGAAAAAACAGTTTCCGGGAATTGGAAAACACTGTATAAACTGCTGGATTATGAACACAGAAAATGTTTCTGGAGAAGCATTCTGGCTGAGATTACAATCGACCGTGAAACCCACCAAATCTGCGGATTTCAGCTTTTAGCCGACCGCTATGGAGGCAGGTTCTCCTGATATCCATGGGACAATTCCATGGGTGTATCGCCCCATAAATTTCCGTTGAATTCGAACCCGGTGCAACTGCTCTGGAATCCGAGGGCAAGGGCCATGTTGTTGCTTCTCTCGGGGAAGACAGCGGATACGTGCCCTACACGGCCTTCAGTGCCAAAAAAAGCTTCATCGAAGAACATCCTGATACCATCCAGGGCTTTACAGACGCTCTGCAAAAAGGCATGGACTATGTGCAGAACCACTCGCCGGAAGAGATTGCAAAAAGTATTGAACCTCAGTTCCCGGAATCGGATCTGGAAACCATCACTACCATTGTGACAAGATATTACGGGCAGGACACATGGAAAGCGGATCTGGTTTTTGAGAAATCAAGCTTTGAACTGCTTCAAGATATCCTGGAAAGCGCCGGAGAACTGGAAAAACGTGCGCCTTATGAAGATCTGGTGACCACAAAATTTGCAGAAGAAGCCGCAAAATAATAAGGCGATAAACATTTTGACAGATTTTTTCATGCATTGGGCATAAAACTGAAATTTTAGATCCAAAGGTAAACAACGGGGACAACTGGCTTATATCTTCCGCGGATATAAGCCAGTTGTCTGATTTTACAGTTTATTATAGATTTGTTTACAAACCGTTCAAATTTGTAACACAATTTTTCCACAACTGAAAAGTATAATATAATTGTTCGAAAACAAGAACACTTTTTCATAAACTTTTTCCCCCTTTGAGTCACAGCAATGTGGCTCTTTCCTTTTTGTTTAGGAAATGGGTCTTATGAACGGCTTCTCACAAAAGCGACAGGAATTTTTCCCTCTGTTTTTTCTAAATTTTACGGCAGCCTCATGCTTAGTGCGGCTGCCGTAAATAATTTTCCAACAGATTCTGATTATTCGTAATCATCCTCAAACGGATCATCATAATCCTCAGAGTCATCATAACCGGAATTTCTGGATATAATCCCCAGAATCAGGAAAATAATCCCCAGAACGGCTCCCACAACAGAACAATACAACAGCATCGCATCCTCTTTTCGATTCAGGAAAGTAAATGCCGCACCGCCGAAATAAGCCAGCATGGGCAGGATAAATGCAAAAATAGTGTTGCGGTTCTGCAGGATGATTAAAATTAACCCTGATACCAACATACAGATTCCATAGACAATAAAAGCGGTTCCCTTTGACGCAGTTCCTCCGGCTGCGATTCCATCCAGCCCTGTAAAAAATCCCCCGTATGCAAAAAATCCGGCTGCCACAATCGAAATGATACCAAAAATTATCCGCGGAATACGGAACCTCGCTTTCACTTCCTCATATTCCATATCCTCATCTTCATAGTCATCTTCTATTTCTGCCTTTGTATGCGGACGCCCTTTTGCGGGATCAGTCCGCCGGTTGTTTGGATAAGTCGTATGATCCGTCCCGGAATCTGGTCTTTTCTTTTTAGGCGGCTTATAATTCGGATCTGTTGAAAGCATGTCTTCATATCCTTTTCTCACCGCATGCTCTTTTTTGGCCCGAACTTTATCCGGTGGGATATTCCCATAACGCCGTTCTTCCGATTCAACACTGCTTTTTTTCACGGCTGCTCTTCTTGACTGGCCTGCTGCCTCCCTATTCCCGGTCCCGGATGATGGCCTTTCTCTCTTCGCCGCCTCTTTCCCGGATGACGGCCTCTCAGCCCCGGGCTTTTTGGCCGGAGCATTTCCAGAAGCAGGCTTTTCCGAAGTACCTCTGTCTGAGGACGAATGCCCTGATGCTGTCCGGGATGCTGAGCCTGAAGGCGCTGCTCTGTGTACATTGCCTCTTTCACCAGATTGCTCCTGTAATGGTGCTTTCCGGTTCCCTTCTTTATTAGAAACAGATTCCGCAGATGGGAGCCTGCGGCGGGCTTTCTTTCCTGCATCAGCTGCCTGCTCTTCGGAAACAATTCTTTTGTTCTTCTCAGCGGATGAGGATCCGGGAACGGGTTTCTGCCCGGTTTTCTTCTCTCCTGCTCCCTCGGAATGCGCCGGCTTTTGGAGCCCCTTCTTCTCTGAAGCCCTGTCGGAAGAGGCAGGCTTCCTATTCATCTTCTTCTCCGCCGGTCCTTCAGAAGGTGCTGGCTTCGGTTTTGCTTTTCCCGCGGGTACAGAACCTGCTTCCATTGTTTTCTGTACCGTCTTTTGTTCCTCAGCGGGCTTTGACGAAGCTGCTGCCTCCTGCTTTAAAGCGGGCTTTCCTATAGAAGCGGCGTTCGCTTTTTGAATCGGCTTTCCCGCAGAAACTGTATCCGCTTTTTGAACCGGTTTCCCCTGATCTGGCTTCCCCGCAGAAGCTGCATCCGCTTTCTGAGCCGAAGCTGCCTTTCTGGCACGCTGCTTGTCCAGATCCCACTGCTTTTTACAATCACGGCATACTGCATATTGATGAAAGATAGGCGCGCCCTGTTCATCCACGCCCACCTGCTTCTTTTGTAGTTCTACATCCTTTTCACAAATCGGACACTTCATGATGTGTATATTTCCTCTCTTTTGTATTCACCAGGTCAAAGGAAATCAGGAGTTCTATCCGCAAAATCCATATCACTTCATGGTATCATTGACTTTGGCTATGGCTATTATAACATTTAAAAGCCCTAAGGACAATGAGAAAATAAACAGATTCTATTTTTGTCATCCGATTTGTGTTACTTTTCACTTCTTTGTGGCGAGTATTGGCCAACTATTCCTTGTCCGGTTCTTTTTCCCGTATCACCGGAGGCTGATACTGATAAACATCATTGTAAGATTCCAATTCCGCCTCAGATGTGGGAAGAAAAGGGATCAATCCAGTACAGTCCCGCGCCGATGCTGCATTTGACAGATAGTCATAATCATCAATAATTTTTTCGTTTTCTTTTGGATTCAACATTTTTTTCACCTCAAATTTATTATTTCCCCCGAAAAAAAATTGTATTCCGTGAAAAATATGGTAAACTATTGGATAGTTATTTTTCTATTTTTCAGGAGGATTCTATTTATGAAAATTATTGCCGATACACATGCACATACGCTGGTAAGCGGACATGCATACAGCACCATACGCGAAATGGCCGCTGCCGCCGCCGAAAAAGGACTTCAGGCTTTGGCATTGACTGAGCATGCCCCGAAGATGCCTGGGACATGCGGCCTATATTATTTTCAAAATCTGAGAGTGATTCCAAGGAGGATGAGCGGCATTCGCATGCTGTTCGGGGCAGAATTGAATATCATGGATACTGAAGGCAAGGTTGATTTGCCTGAGAAAGTACTCAAAGAACTGGATCTTGTCATTGCAAGCATACATCTGCCCTGTTTTGGAGACGGATTTACGGAAAGCGAGGTTACGAAGGCTTACGTAGAAACTATGAAAAAAGACTATATCAACATTATCGGGCATCCCGACGATGGGAGATATCCCATCAATTACGAGACGCTTGTAAAAACGGCCAGGGAAACACACACGCTTCTTGAGCTGAACAATTCTTCCATGCATCCAAAAAGTTTCCGTCAAAACGCACGGGAAAATATACTGACCATGCTCGACCTGTGCCGGCAGTATGATGTGTCCGTGACTACAGGAAGCGATGCCCATGTGGATGCGGATGCCGGAAATTTCTTCTATGTGAAGGAACTTCTGGACTTTTGTAACTTTCCGGAGGAACTTGTAGTGACAACGGATCTGAAAAAATTAGAACCGTTCTTAAATTGTACTATTTCGGATTCAACAATATAATTTGTACCGATTGCAGTTCCTTAGCAAATCAAATGTACAGATCATTCAAAGATAATCATTAAGAACAGGAGGGCGCTATGATTGATAAAAAACTGATTCCTGTCGGCGGGTTAAAAAAAGAGCCTTTTTCAGGATGTCACCACGGAATGCGGTATTTTTTCCGTTCCGATGAAAGCAAAGAAACATTTTCTGTATTTGTGTACCCAGAGCCCTGGTCATTTGAGGCAACACCGGAGGAAGAAAAATCCACGCAGTCCTTTTCCATGTCTGAGGAAGGCATGGATGCTGCGATTGCATGGCTTTTTAAAATGTATGAGGAGGAGAACGCGAAGTGGAAAGCTGCGGAGAAGGACTGTATGCATTTGGTACTGAACGGGAACTTATGAACCCGGAAGAAAAAGTTTATTTTCCTTTAAGAATTTTCATAATTTCTTCCATATATTGTCACATCTGATTCACAAATCAATGGTATGATGCTTTCATACATAAAGAAGACAATGGCTGCGGATGCAGCTCGTATCTGTGGCCATTGGCCTTCGCCTAAAAAGCATAAGATATTATTCTACATTTTGATAGATTTTCCCTTTTCTCTGAGCTGTCTGCAGAATCTGCAGCAGCTCTTCCTTTTTTCTGCGCTTTCCTGTTACAATTCATATTCTTCACTCTTCCAACGAAAACCACTTCCCACCTACAGGATTTAGTGTTATAATAAGAAAATACAAAGGAGGAAGTCATTATGAAGCTAGTGATTACAATGAGCCGTCGTTTCGGTACAGGCGCCAGCATTATTGCAAATGATCTTTCTGTCAGACTTGGTATTCCTGTTTATGATAAAGCATTCATTGAGCAGAAGCTGGGTAAGCATGAATATGAGACCGAGGTGGAAGCAATCCGCAAGCTGGCCGAAAGTCCATGTATTATTTTGGGCCGCTGTGCCTCCAACATACTGAATGACCGGATGAACGTCCTCAACATCTATGTGTGTGCCGACAAGGAAGACCGTATCCACCGCATCATGAAGCTGGAATCACTCTCTTACGAAGAGGCAGAAGAAAAATTGGAGCGCACAGACGCGCAGCGTGCAGCTTATTACCATGAACATACCGGGAAAACCTGGGGGGACGTCAACGATTACCATATGATTATGGATACGTCAGAACTCGGGGTCGAGAACTGCGCAGATATATTGATGCATTATTTCGAAAAACTTGAATACATATAATTTATAAATCTCCAGAAGACGATACACGCGGGAAGCCTGCCGGGACAAAGCTTTGAGATGCTTCGTCCTGACAGGCTTCCCGTATTTTTAACCGGCAGCTCTCCTTACGCCGCAGATGCTTGTTTTTTAATTCCCACAAAGCAACGAGCCAGGCGGGCATGTTTTTGTATGTCCATTTGGCGGCTGCCGCGAGGGTTGCTAAGCGCCGCTGAGACTTTAGCAACCCTCGGAACGGAGTGCAGGCCAAATACCCCGCAGCAAGCTGCGGGGTATTTGACTTCTAATCACTGAATATACCGTTTTCCTTCATTAATCTGCCGTTTCGTCCGCCTTGGATTTTTCCGTGTCCTGGGACTCCCTGGAACTGCCGTCCTCCCCGGAATCATCCTGATCCTCTCTGCCGTCCTGATCGGAAACGCCATGACCTGCAAAATCAATACTCTGCCACAGTTCATTATCAACAGTAATCTCCGTTTCGCCCTTCCATTCTTCGATCAGGGAATCATACTGCTCATCCTTCCGATCCTGTATCATGCTCTCTTTCTTCTCATCCGTTGCCTTGCGATCCAAAAGGCTGGTTACCACACCTACGTATAGCCCGCTGTCCGTCTCAATGACATCTGTTGACTCATTCTCCCTGAGCTGATCTGCTTCCTCAATCAACGCCGTATCCGGCACCCTTGTCTCGGAATCAAATGTCACTGTCTCTACTTTCACATCAGCCTCTTCTGCAAGAGCATCTATATCCTTATCTTTACTGTCTTTTAATTCCTTTGCAAATTTTTCTGCCCTGGTTTTTAATTCTTCCTTTTCCTCATCCGACATCTCGCTGTCATCTTCTGATTTTTCCTTACTGTCATCCTCTGACTTTTCTTCACTGTCGCCGTCGTCTTCTTTTGTATAGGAGAAGAACACATACTTCATACTCTTTTGTGCCGCTTCCTCATCCGATATCTCTTCGTCGACGCCTTCCTTCATTGGAGCGTCCATCTTCTTCTGGATTGTAAACATCGTTAAATATTCTTCAATGTACTTTGCATATCCTGACACTAATTTTTTTGTTTCCAGATCATTCTGCTCTTCAAAATCAGCAGCAGCCTTCTCGATTGCCTTCTGCTCTTCTTCTGTCAGCGCAATATCATATTCCTCTGCATGCTGGCTTACCAGGCATAGTTCCACCATAGTGTCCATCAGATCATTCTTTACGGACTCCTCATAGATCTGTCCCAGGAAATTCTGTTCCCAGAATTCAGAAGGAGTACTTCCCGTCAAATCTGTATAATAATTCTCATATCGGGACTGTACCATCCTCGCATAAAAATTCGCAACTCCATAGGAAATCTCCGTATCTCCCACCGTTGCCAGCACCTTGTCATTATCCACAGACTTCTGCTGACAGCCCGACAGCGGCGTGACCGCAAGCATCCCCGCCATTGACAGAACCAGTCCTCTTTTTTTCCACTGTTTCATGATATCCTCCTAAAGTATCTTTTGTAACCTGTATTTTTATTTTGATCCCCACACCCCAAGAGAAGCGGCATGGCTCATACAATTTATCATTATAACCCGTTTTTCCTATTCTAACAAGCCTTTTATGTCATTTAACAGCTTTTTCACAAGCTCTAAGATATCCGAATCCTTTTCCTTCTTCGCCGTTCTGCGTTTTTTATAGATAAAATAAGGCGTATTCTCTGCCCGAAAGAGCAGATCCCCCTTCCAGGACGCCACCAGGCCTGCGATTCTGTCGGCATGCACTCTGGCTTTTTCGTACATAACGAACTTTAATTCCCCGCCCTTTTCCTCCACGCTGGTCACAAAAGCCGAGTGGGCCAGAGATTTCAAAAGTGCAATCTGCAAAAGCTGCTGCACCTTTTTCGGGATATCCCCGAACCGGTCGATGAGCTCGTCAAGCATATTGTCCATCTCTTCCTCATTTTCCACGGCTGCAATCCGCTTATAAATATCCAGCTTCTGGTATTCGTTAGGGATGTAAGAATCCGGGATATAGGCGTCCACGTTCAAATCCACGGAAGTTTCAAAAATATTTTCATCCAGTTCTCCTTTTTCCTGCTTCACCGCCTCATTGAGCATCTTGCAGTACAGGTCATACCCCACCGATTCCATATGCCCGTGCTGCTCTGCCCCAAGGAGGTTCCCTGCGCCGCGTATCTCCAGATCCCGCATGGCAATCTTAAAGCCGGAGCCTAAATCCGTAAATTCGCGGATCGCTGCCAGACGCTTTTCCGCCACCTCCTTAAGAAGCTTATCCTTCCGGTATAGGAGAAATGCATAAGCCATCCGGTTGGAACGTCCCACACGGCCCCGAAGCTGGTAGAGCTGGGACAGGCCGAATCGATCCGCGTCATGAATGATGATGGTATTGGCGTTAGGGATATCCAACCCGGTCTCAATGATGGTGGTTGAGACCAGCACATCGATCTCTCCGTTGATGAAATCATACATAATATTCTCCAGCTGCCGCTCATTCATCTGCCCATGCGCAAAAGTTACCGCAGCATCGGGCACCAGTTTCTGCACGGCCGACGCCACCTCGGGGATGTCATTCACCCGGTTGTGGACATAATACACCTGCCCTCCCCGTGAAAGCTCCCGTTCAATCGCTTCCCGCACCATCTCGTTATTATATTCCATCACATAAGTCTGGACAGGCATCCTGTCCATGGGCGCCTCCTCCAGCACGCTCATATCCCGGATCCCAATGAGGCTCATATGGAGGGTCCGCGGAATGGGCGTGGCTGTCAGGGTCAGGACATCCACGCTCTCCCGCAGCTTCTTGATCTTCTCCTTATGGGTTACGCCAAACCTTTGCTCCTCGTCAATCACCAGAAGTCCCAGATCTTTATAGCCCACATCCCTGGATAAGACACGGTGGGTGCCAATGAGAATGTCCACCAGCCCCTTTTTCAGATCCTCCACCGTCTTTTTTTGCTCTGTGGGCGTACGGAACCGGCACAGCAGATCAATACGCACCGGAAAATCCTTCATTCTCTGTACAAATGTATTATAATGCTGCTGCGCCAGAATCGTGGTAGGAACCAGATATACCACCTGCCGGCTCTCCTGAACTGCCTTGAATGCCGCCCGGATCGCAATCTCCGTTTTCCCGTAACCCACATCCCCGCAGATCAGGCGATCCATAATCTTGTGGCTTTCCATGTCCCGCTTCGTGTCTGCGATTGCCTGAGCCTGATCCTCAGTCTCCTCGAAAGGAAACATTTCCTCAAACTCCGTCTGCCACACTGTATCCGGCCCATACACATAACCGTCCGCCTTCTGCCTGGCGGCATAGAGCTTCACCAAATCTTTGGCAATGACCTGAACGGCCGAACGCACCTGCCTCTTCGTCTTGAGCCATTGAGACGTCCCTAGCTTATTTAGCTTCGGCTTTCCCGCATCTGAACCGGCATATTTCTGAATCAGGTTAAGCTGGGTCGCCGGAATATACAGGACTCCTCCCTCGGCGTAGGAAATCTTCATATAATCCTTGGTCACCCGCTCCACCTGTATTTTTTCAATTCCATGGTAAATTCCAAGGCCGTGGTTCTCATGAACCACGTAGTCCCCCGGCTTTAATTCTGTGAAATCCTGTATCTTCTGCCCTTCATAAACCTTGCGTCTCTTTTTCTTCTTCTGACGGCCGAAAATATCTGTCTCCGAGATGACCATGAATTTCAGAAACGGATACTCATACCCCTCTTCCACATGGCCGTAGGATGTAAGAATCTCTCCCGGCAGAACCTCCCTGTCCAGATCCTCACTGTAGAAGCTGCTCAGGTCATAATCCCGCAGATCCTCCGCCAGGCGTCTGGCCCTTGTACGCGACCCTGACAACAGGACCACCCGGTATCCGCTGCGTTTCAGCCGTTTCAAATCCCGGGTGAGCATTTCAAAACTGTTGTTGTACGGATTCACCCCCTTTGACTGAATCCGGTAGGTCTTACGCAGCCGGAAACCGGTGCATTTTGATTCCAGCGTGGTAAATCCCACTGCCGGCAGGGCATTCATCCGCTCGGCAACCTCCTTTTCGGAAAAGACCCTGAGAATGTCATCCGCTAAATCCACCCCTGCTTTCTCCCGGTTCTTCCGGCTCTCCGAATATTCCAGCACCGCCTCTTTCGCCCTCTCCAACAGCCGTATCGGCTCATCCAGCAGAAGAAGCACATCCTCCTTGGGAAAATAATCCAAAAACGACTCCATGTTCCAGGAATCGTCGTAAAGCTCTGTGGCAGGATAAATCTTCAATTCCTCCAGATTATCTATGGAACGCTGGCTCTCCACATCAAAGGTACGGATGGAATCAATCTCATCTCCCCACAGCTCTAATCGGGCAGGCGCCTCCTCTGTCAGAGGGTAGATATCCAGAATACCGCCCCGCACGGCAAACTGCCCCGGTCCGTTCACTTCTTCCTCCCGGTCATACCCCATGGCGGAGAGCTTTTTCTGCAGCTTGGAAAAATCAAGGCTGTCCCCCGTGCACAGGCCGATCTTCCGGTCAGAAAGCTTTCCCTTCGGAGGGAGGCCGTCCAGAAAGGCGTCAATCGTAGTAATCACAGTTAACAAATCCTGCTGCCTATCCGTCCCGTCCTGCGTCCTCTTTACGCCCTCCGCCGCACGGACAGCCGATGATTTTTGTTTCTGCCCGTCCGCCTCCTCATGCTCGATCAGCGCCCGAACCACTTCCATCCGCTGGCTGAGCAGGTATTTCCCCTTGATATCCGCATGATAGAACAAGAGATCTCTTGCCGGATAAAAATACACATTCTCATCCAAAAAGCGGTACTCTTCCCACGCCTTTTTCGCTTTTTCCTCACTGGAAAAAACGATGAGTCTATACCTGTACCCATCGCCCAATTCATACATCAAATGTGTTTTCTGAGAATTCACGCATCCTGCAATTTGCAGAAGCCCCTCTCCTTTTTTCCGTTCCCGTATAATCTCCTCATAATCCGCCAGTTCCCGAAGCGGCGCTAATAAAGCTCTCACAATTCTTACTCTTCTTTCTTTTTCCGATTATACTCGTTCATTGCGGCCTCAATCCTTCCCTCCATGATTGCCTCTGCTGCACAGACCGCTGTGTCATACCCCGCATCCATCAGTTCCTTCTCTGTCCTTGAAAAATGTCCCAGTACATAGTCCGCCAGATCAATCTTCGGCGGCTTTTCTCCGACTCCCACCTTGATCCGTGGGAAGACCTGCCCGCCGATCTGTGAAATAATATTCTTCACTCCGTTATGTCCCCCGGCGCTTCCCTTTGCCCGGATCCGAAGCTGCCCGACTCCAAGACTCACATCATCATAAACAACCAACAGTTCCTTTGATACATCAATGTGATAGTAGTCCACCAGACGCCGCACGCTCTCCCCGCTCAAATTCATAAACGTCTGGGGCTTGGCTAAAATCACCTTCTTCCCCTGGATCATCCCATTTCCGGTCAATGCTCTATGTTTTTTTGTATTTACAGATATATTATATTTTTCTGCGATCCGGTCTATGACCTCAAAACCTGCGTTATGTCGGGTACCTTTATACTCCCTTGAAGGATTCCCCAGTCCCACAATCACAAACATACAGCCTTAACACCTCCAATTCCATCCCTTCAAGGTATCCCGATGTCCCCTTATTACATGGATAGCCTCTCAAAATCTTATGCATAAAAAGATTCCCTGAGTCTATATGGGTAATCCCTGAAAGGTATATTTCCCCCTGCTTCGTCATACACTATTAAAAATGCACTTTGGGAGGATACTTCATGAGTTCTAAAACCAAAATCATAGTTCTGCATATGAAAGAAATCATTTATACTGCCATTTTTGCTGCGCTGGGCATCCTGCTGATCATCCTGCTTGTATTCATGTTTCGCCCTGATGGAAAAAAGAACCAGGCAGACGCCGGAGCACAAAGACAGTATACCCCCGGAACCTACACCTCCACCCTCACGCTCAACAACACCACGCTGGAGGTGGAAGTATCTGTAGATGAGTCCCGCATCAATTCCATACGCTTCTCCAATCTGGATGAAAGTATCACCACAATGTTCCCGCTGATTCAGCCGGCCATTGAAGACATCTCCGAACAGATCTACGAAACACAGTCTTTGGAAGACATTAAACTCTCTGAGCAAACGCCTTACACATCTCAGGTCATCCTGGATACCATCGCTGAAACCGTAGAAAAAGCCGCAGTCGATTAGGCTGCGACTTTTTTCTGCTGCCATCCTTCTATCACACGTTCTCTCATACCAGAATCAATTATCCTATTCTTCCGTAAATCAATTTTCCCTCAGCAAAGCACAATATACTGCGTCAGCTCTACATGATACACACTGCCTTCTGCGGAAAAGCCAAAGACTCCGCAGCAATCTGCGGGGTATTGGGTCCGCCCTCCGTTTCGGTCGTTACGATACAAGTGCCACCGGCACTTAACAACCCTCCCGGCAGCCGCCAGATGGACATGCCAACATGTCCACATGGCTCATTGCTTCACGGGAATAAAGCCCAAAGAGACTAAATTAACCTTCCACAACCAGATACTGGCCGTTCGGAAGAACAAAGACTTCCGATGCTTCCTCCAGTTCGTCTTTGCTCATGCCCTCCACGTCAATCCCATTCTCTTCCAGATATTCTCTGACGTCATCCAATGTATCCACAACTACCGCCATACAGTCCTCCAAAAAAGCCTCCGCCTCTTCTATGGATCCTGCAACCGGCTCGTCAAATAATTGAGACTGCTTTTCTAAGAAAGTCAACAGACATTCTTCACTATACTCATTCATGTTCTTTAACCTCCCTATTCCTGATCAGTTTCATAATCTCTTCCGGCGAGCTTACTATATGTGCCGCACCGGCTTCCTGAAGTATTGTTCGACTGCGGAACCCCCATTCCACACCGATGGTCATCATCCGTGCATTTGTTCCCGTTGCAATATCTACTTCCGAATCCCCGATATAGACTGCCTCTTCCGGGCGAACCCCCAGTTCCTCTGCCGTCTGTAGTGCTGCCGTCGGGTCCGGCTTTCGGGGTATGCCGTCTATCTGTCCCTGAATCTTGTGGAACATCTCCCTGCCAAAGACTGCCTCCACAACGCGGACAGTCTGCTTGTGGGGCTTATTGGAAAGTACGGCCAGCCTGAAGCCTTCCCGCTTCATCTCACTGAGCAGTTCCTTAATTCCCCTGTAAGGTACTACATGATATGTGCAGTTCTCATGAAATATACGTCCATATACCTGCATCGCCTCATCCAGCCTTCCAGGCGTGGGTTCCCCTGTCTCCAAAAGCGACTTCTCAATCAGAACACGGGCGCCATTCCCCACAAACTGCCTGCACTTCTCCGGACTGATAGGGGATAACCCCATCTCCTTTAATGTCTCATTCACTGAGAAAACCAGAGAGTCCAACGTATCCGCCAATGTTCCATCCAAATCAAAAATACCCAGCCTGTACATGACATTCCATACCCTTCTTTTCTATATAGATAATCATAGTATGAAGCCATGGAAATTTCAACTAAAATTTTCTTTTTTTTACAAAAATCATGGCCAAAGATTATTTTCCCAACAAATATTGGCGCATAACCTTCAATGCATTCTTTTCGAGGCGGCTGACCTGAGCCTGTGAAATCCTGATTTCCTCCGCCACCTCCATCTGCGTCTTCCCCTCAAAAAACCTCAGCCGGATAATATACCTTTCGCGCTCATTGAGCCGTTCCATGGCCGCCTCCAGAGATAATTCCTCGATCCAGTTCTCTTCCCGGCTCTTCTTATCACTGACCTGATCCATCACATACAACGTATCCCCGCCGTCATTATAGACCGGTTCATACAGGCTCATAGGCGCCTGTATGGCGTCTAACGCGAACACAATATCCTCCTTGGCAATCCCGATCTCCTCCGCAATCTCCTGCATGGTGGGTTCTTTCATATGTTTGCGCATATATCCTTCCTTGGCATAGATTGCTTTATAAGCCATATCCCGCAGCGATCGGCTCACCCGGATCGAATTATTGTCACGCAGATATCTGCGGATTTCCCCAATAATCATTGGCACTGCATAAGTAGAAAATTTTACTTCTCTGTCAGGGTCAAAATTGTCCACTGCCTTCATCAGTCCAACACATCCAATCTGGAACAGGTCATCCGCATTCTCGTTACTGCCCGTGAAACGCCGGATCACACTTAAGACCAGACGCAGGTTCCCCTTGATATATTCCTCTCTTGCTGTCTCGTCCCCTTCTTTGATGCGCGCAAGCAAAGCTTCCTTCTCTTCTTCTTTTAAGAGAGGAAGCTTTGCCGTATTCACACCACATATCTCCACTTTATTCAAAGCCATTGTTCAAATCCTCCTGCCAGATATTGATACTTTACCGGACGTAAGTCCGCCCGCCCCGCAGGGGCATGTGTTACGGGTTGCCCTTTTGGGTATACTTTACCTCTAGTAGGATTTTTCTCACTCTGTGGATTTGTTATTCCATTTTACAGGGAATTAAAAAAACTTTTAGTCCTTGACAAACAGTTTCACCGCTCACACCTGTTCAAATTCTTTCACAATTTCTGCTTCCGGAGCCGGCGTCGCCAGGCTAACCGCCACATTCAGCACGATTGCCACCAAAAATGCAGGAAGCAGTTCATAGATATCCCATGCGCCGCCCATCGGACGTACAAGATATTTCCATACAAAGATCATGGTTCCGCCGGAAAGCATGCTGACAATCGCGCCATACCGATTGGAGCGCTTCCAGAAAAGTGCAAGCAGCATCACAGGGCCGAATACAGCGCCGAACCCCGCCCAGGCAAAAGAAACGATACCAAATACGGAACTGTCAGGGTCAACTGCCAGAACCACGCCGAGAACCGCGATCACCAGAACCGTCACACGTGCTGCCATCAAAGAAGCTTTTCCACTGATCTTAAGATGGAACACATCCTTCAGCAGATTTTCTGAAATACTCGAAGATGCCGCCAGAAGCTGTGAATCCGCCGTTGACATGGTACATGCCAGGATTCCGGACATGATCAGGCCTGCAATCATGATTCCCAATGCCCCCGTCTTGCTCATCAGGGTAGCGATTACAATGATCAGCTTTTCTGAATCGGCTCCCACCAGAGTCTCGACGGCACCGCCTTTGCTCAGGCTGTATCCCATGATCCCGATGAAAATCGCTACTCCCATGGAGATCACAACCCAGGTCGTAGCAATCCTTCTGGACAGCGCGATCTCGCTCTCATCCCGAATTGCCATAAACCGCAGGAGGATATGGGGCATTCCAAAATATCCAAGCCCCCAGGCAAAAGTAGATACAATCTTCACTGCTCCGTACTCCGCTGCCGCGCCGTCATTGTAGACACTGGTCAAAGACAGATATCCCGGCAATTCGCCTGCCTGGCTCACTACCAGCCCTGCCCCTCCCACTGTACGGATGCCAAAAAGAACGACGCAGATTAAAGCCACGGTCATGACAATACTTTGTATCAAATCCGTTGTGCTTGCCGCAGAAAATCCACCCAGCGCAGTGTATGCGACAATAATCACCGCACTCACAGCCATTGCCTGAAAATACGGCACATCAAATAGTGTGGAAAATAATTTTCCACATGCCGCAAATCCGGATGCTGTATACGGAATAAAAAAGATTACAATAAAAATCGCAGAAACCGCAACCAAAATATTGCTTTTATCATGGTATCGATTCGCAAAAAACTCCGGGATGGTAATCGAATTTCCTGCAATCACAGAATATCTGCGCAGACGCTTTGCCACAATAAGCCAGTTAAAATAAGTTCCCACTGCCAGGCCAATGGCCGTCCACGCAGCGTCTGCTACGCCCGTCAGATAGGCTACTCCCGGAAGGCCCATGAGAAGCCAGCTGCTCATATCAGAAGCCTCCGCGCTCATGGCCGTCACAATCGGCCCCAGCTTTCGTCCGCCCAAATAATAGTCCCCGGCGGACTTGTTCTTTTTCATAAAATAGATTCCCACTGCGACCATTCCCACCAGATAAATGACAATGATCCCAAAAATGCCCCATGTTCTACCGTCCATTTCTCATTCCTCGCTTTTGTATTTTTTTTTATTCCCGCGAAGCAACGAGCCAGGTGGACCTGTTTCTGTTTGTCCATTTGGCGACTGCCGCGAGGGTCAAATCCCCCGCAGCTTGCTGCGCTGGAAGTTGGATGCCCCGTCAGCTTGCTGCGGGGTCTTTGACTACATTGTTCCTGAATCTCTGAATATTATCCACAAAAAATCTGTCTGTCACCCAAATTCTCTATGTACGTTTCTCTTGATTCAGGCTTTATATAAACGACAGTTCCAAACTGCCGGATATATCACCGCACACAAATAAGGAACTGCTGGAATATTCCCAAACAGTTCCTGACCATAGGGAATCCCCTGAGGATCCCCTATGATCCCTGCTCTGCCATTTTTTCGCAACGACAGCTTTATAAATCTTTAATTTCCCATTTATCCGCAAGATTCAGGATCTGCGCCTCGAACTTCGCCTTATCCTTATTAGCAAGCCCTTCGCATCTGGAAGCCACATCCATAAGCCACCTTGCCGCCAAAAGCAGCCGTTCCGTGGCGGCATCCGCCTTCTTCTGTACCGGCTTCTTCGTCTTCACCGGAATCCGTACGCCCTCGGAAAGAATTTCTCCTGTCAGCAGATCCACCTGTCCGCCCGGGAAGGGCGCAAATGCCGGACATCCGAACTTCTCTTCCACTGTGTGCGCAAATTCTTCTGTCACTGTGTCTTCTCCGTGTACGACAAAGACGCCTTTGGGGGTGGTACGGAATCCTTCCAGCCAATGCAAAAGCCCGTTCATATCCGCATGCCCGCTAATGCCGCGCAGCGTTTCAATCCTTGCGCGTACCTCAATGGACTCGCCAAAAAGCTTCACATCCTTCTCCCCATCCAGAATCCTGCGTCCAAGCGTCCCGCCTGCCTGATAACCCACAAACAGGATCGTACACTCCCGCCGCCACAGATTATGCTTCAAATGGTGGCGGATCCGTCCTGCCTCACACATGCCGGATGCAGAGATAATGACCTTGGGCTGCTCCAATTCGTTGATCCTCTTGGAATCCTCACTGCCCGTAGAAATCTTCAGTCCCGGGAAAACCAGAGGGTTGATTCCCGCGTTGACCAGTTTCATAGCGTTCTCATCAAAGCACCCCCGCATATTCTTTGTAAATACTTTTGTAGCCTCAATGGCCAGAGGACTGTCCAGATACACCTCAAAATTCGGATACTCCGGAAGGAGGTTCTGTTCCTTGATCTCCCGGATAAAATAAAGAAGCTCCTGAGTACGTCCTACCGCAAAGGACGGAACCACCACATTGCCGCCCTTGTCAAATGTCTCTTTTACGATCCGGGTAAATGCCCCTACATAGTCCACCTTTTCCGTCGTATGTACCCGGTTCCCATATGTGGACTCAATCACAACATAATCTGCCTCTTCCGTATAAGAAGGTTCCCTGAGGATGGGCTGGTTCTCATTACCCACATCACCGGAAAATACAATCTTCCGGCTTTCTCCTTCCTCTGTAATCCACAACTCAATACTGGAAGACCCCAGCAAATGCCCTACATCGGTAAAGCGGACCTCAATCCCTTCACAAAGGGAAATCTTCTGTCCATAGCCGCAGGGCCGGAACAGCTCAATGGCATCCAATGCATCCTGCATCACATAAACCGGCTCAAATTCCGGATAGCCGGCGCGCCGCCCCTTCCTGTTGCGCCATTCTGCCTCAAACTCCTGAATATGAGCGCTGTCACGGAGCATAATGTTGCACAGATCTGAGGTTGCAAAAGTACACACCACTTCTCCCTTGAACCCGTTCTTCACCAGCTTCGGAATCATGCCGGAATGGTCGATATGGGCATGAGTCACCAGTACAAAGTCAATCTCATTCTCCGGTACCGGCATCTCCGGGTTCTCATACAGATCAATGCCCTGTTCCATCCCACAGTCCACTAAAATGTTCTTTCCTGCCGCCTGCAGCAGATGACAGCTCCCTGTCACCTCATGAGCAGCCCCTACAAATGTCAGTTTCATAATCTTCACCACGCTCTCTCGCCACAGTATAAAATGAATCGGTTAAAATGATTTTTTATATTATATCATTTTATCTGTGTAACGTAAAGAAGATTTTACTCATAGCGCACCATCTCACGCTTCAGGCGCTGCATAATTTTCTTTTCAAGCCTGGAGATGTACGACTGCGAAATGCCCAGATAATCCGCTACCTCTTTCTGCGTCTTTTCCTCCCCATCTGGGTTATCAAGGCCAAACCGCATCCTGACGATCAGTTTTTCGCGGCTTGACAGCTTGTTGATGGCCTTGATTAAAAGCCTCCTCTCCGCCTCGCTCTCCAGATCCTTGTAGATCGTGTCTTCCTCTGTCCCCAGAATATCCGAAAGCAGCAGTTCATTTCCATCCCAATCTACATTCAAAGGTTCATCAATGGAAACCTCCATCTTCGTCTTGTTATTTCGCCGCAGGTACATCAAAATTTCATTCTCTATACATCTGGACGCATAGGTAGCCAGCTTGATCTTTTTATTTGGGTTAAATGTATTGATTGCCTTGATCAATCCAATCGTACCGATGGAGATCAGATCCTCCACCCCTACCCCGGTGTTGTCAAATTTTTTTGCTATGTACACCACCAGGCGGAGATTATGTTCGATCAGCAGTTTCTTTGCCTGTTCATCCCGCTCGGTTCCCAGACTTTCGATGACCTCCGATTCTTCCTGCGTCTCAAGGGGAGCCGGAAGCACCTCCGAACCTCCGATATAATGGATTTCTTTTTGATTCGAAAAGAAAATCCCCTTCAGGTCCGGGATAATCTTCAGTTTGAACTGCCGTGGTACTGCCACCTTAACAACCATTCTTCTTTCCTCCTTTTTATGACCTACGCCCCGGAAACTCTTTATGGCCGCTTTTCCGAAAGCCTATACTGTTTTGCCGTGTATATGAGAAACCAGAATCTCCGGATTCAAAATCATCTGGTAATCCTCCCGCTCCGAAACGTTCCCTTCGCAAATCCCGATAATCGGGTGCTGTGCCTGAAACTGCATCCCTCCTTCCGGCAGGTATATTTCTAATTGTTCTGCACGGAATACCGGCATTACCCCCTCCCCGCCGACCGTACGGTAAGGAATATAACGTATTCCTGCCCCTCCTTCCTCCCCGCCCAATATCCGCCCGGCACAGACAGGGTCAATCACGCTGACCGGTTCACCGGATAAAGGGTCTGTAAGTCCGTTTCCCGTATCCAGCAGCGCATGCATATGGCAGGTTTTTCCCCCGCTATGTAATACAACCTCACAGATCTGTGCCTGCCGCCTCCCCAGACGCAGCAGGCGCTTCCAAATACCACACATCAGATAGTATGCGCCCGCCGCTGCGGCAAAAAAAATACTCCCGGTCCGCAGCCAGGGACGTAATGCCTGCAGCATTCCACCAATCAGGAATGCTGATATATATAAAAGCCCGAAAGCTTTCCAAAATTCTTTTCCCGGCCGGAGATTCAGGCCTATCCGCACCATCATGCCGCTGATCCCCACATAGCCGGCCAAAAGCCGCACTGCCGCCGGCAGCGGACACATCATAAGGAGACAGGTCAGCACGGCGCCGGCCACGCTTCCTAAAAGCACACGGCCGCTGCTTACAGGGCACCGCATCAGTTTTTTTACTGCAAAAAGAAGCAGGGAATCCATCATAAAATTCATTAAAAACAAGATATCTATGTAAAGTTCATAATACATACTCCTCTTTCCTTTTTACATGATAGATTTTCCCCCTGCCGGATAGCCGGTTCCTCAGTTCTTATACATATTATTTTCTGTCCTGATTCCCTGTTGTGTCATCATGGCGCATGCACAGACAGCAATAAGTTTTCCCTGATCTCAAAAAATATTATAGACGAACCCCTGATGAATTTTTGTCAGATGCTGACGAGACTTTCAGAATATATTTCGACACGGTTTATTAGGGTTTTTATTCTATAAAAAAATTCCGTCTCAACGAAGGAGACGGAATTTTAAATATACTATAGCTATAAGCACTGAGTGCCTTTTCTTTCATTTACTATTTTTTAAAAAAGTCCGGAATCTTCAGAGACTGCTCTCTCACATTGCTCTGAACCGGCCTTGGCTGCCCTGTGGACATAGTATTCCCCATAGGCCTTGCACCTGTCTGTGCACGGGTTCCCATGCTGCGCATCCCGCTGTTATCCATAGGCATCCGACCGCCCATCATATCACCGGAAGGAAGAATGGATCCCATATTTTTCTGACCTTCCAGCCTTGCCTTAAGCTTGGATGAACTGCCGCCTACATTATGTAAGCCGGTGGCAATGACTGTAATCTTGGCCTCGTCAGACTTCGTGTCATCATAGGTTGCGCCAAAGATAATATTCGCATTCTCTCCGGCCAGATCCTGCACAAATTCTGCCGCATCTGATGCATCCATCAAAGTAATGTCACCGGAAACATTGATAATTACATGGGAAGCCCCCTGAATGGTGGTCTCAAGCAACGGACTTGCTACTGCCTGCTTCACGGCCTCCAACGCCTTATCATCCCCGCGGCCTTCGCCGATACCAATATGCGCAATACCCTTGTCCTTCATAACAGTCTGCACATCCGCAAAATCCAGATTGATCAGGGACGGTACATTAATCAAATCCGTAATACCCTGAATCCCCTGCTGCAACACTTCATCTGCTTTCTTGAGCGCTTCCGGCATGGTCGTCCTTCTGTCCACAACTTCAAGCAGCTTGTCATTGGGAATCACAATGAGCGTATCCACACTCTCTTTTAACTTTTCAATTCCCGCCACGGCGTTCGCCATACGGGTCCTGGATTCAAAGCGGAAAGGCTTTGTCACAACCCCTACGGTCAGGGCGCCCTGATTCTTCGCGATCCGCGCAACGACTGGCGTAGCCCCGGTTCCAGTACCTCCGCCCATGCCGCAGGTTACGAATACCATATCCGCGCCCTTCAGTGCGGCAGCAACTTCTTCTTCGCTTTCCTCCGCCGCCTTCTCTCCTACTTCCGGCTGTGCACCTGCTCCCAAACCTTTGGTCAGCTTCTCTCCAATCTGCATCAACGTTGGCGCCTTGCATAACTGCAGCGCCTGTTTATCTGTATTAATCGCAATAAATTCTACGCCTGCAATCTGTTCGTCGATCATACGGTTCACAGCATTGTTACCACCTCCTCCGACTCCTATTACAATAATTCGTGCGGCGGCTTCTGATTCGTTGGTTTTAATTTCTAACAAGAGTACTTCCTCCTTTGTCATCTCTTATCAATGCTATATACTTCCCTTTTCTATTGAACGATATAATCCAATAAGTATATAATAAAGTCTTTTCCACAAATAATCAATAGATTTTTGTGTATTTCCTGATTTTTTTATTACCAAAAGCAGACTGTAGGTATTACTATATCATACAAATAAAATAGTTTCAACTTTTTCTGTTTTTCCAATATGAATCAATTTTGTTACAATTCCTGGTCGGCCCGCCCCGGGAATTGCAACGCAATGTTCCTTCAAAATCCGCAACGCCTCCTCATAATTTTCAGGCTTATGAGGAAAGATACCGGGAATGCAGTCCCTGGCCTTTTTCCCGTCTTTTTCGACAACGCGGGAAGACATTCAGAAAAAAAGACCGCCCGGTTCCCCTGCGTGGAGCCGAACCGTCATTTTCGTCTGCGCCTCTGCCAAAATCATGGCCAAAATGACTTCCTCAGGAATCAGTCTGGCGCTGTTGTACGTCTCACATCCAGCACGACCTGCTTCTGGGACATCCTCCTTCTCTGATGTTGCCAGCGGTTTTTACAGATCCTATATGATTTCCCTGATCGCTTTTAACAAAAGCTTATTTTCTTTCCTCGTTTTCACCGCAACCCGGTAAAAACCCTGCCTGAGCCCCCGGAAATTGCTACAATCCCTGATCAGGAGCCCCCTTTCCAGCAATGGCTCATACAACCGTTTTTCACTGTAAAACAGGATAAAATTGGCCTCGGACGGGAACACCTGAAATTCCATTTCCCTCAGGCCTTTTTCCAGAAAACATCGTTCATTCTGCACAATGTAGGACGCAATCGCCGCAAATTCTAACTGAGTGGCGCAGGCACATCCTGCCGCCTGTGCAAAGCAGGAAAGGTTCCACTCCGGGAGCTGTCTCTGGATCGTGTGGCGCAGTTCCCGATTGCTGCAGATCAAATACCCAAGCCTGACGCCCGGAATCGAAAAAATCTTCGTAAAGGCTCTGACCAATATTAGATTTTCGAACTCTTCCACCTCCGGCAGCATGGAAAATTCCTTGCCGCAGAATCCGTTAAAGCTTTCATCCAGTACCACATACATCCCCCTGTCCCTGCAGAGTCCCAAAAGCTTTCTCAATAATTCCCTGTCTGTCAGCCTTCCCGTGGGATTGTTGGGATTGGAAAGGAAAATCAGATCCACATCATCCGGCAGGAACCCATACAATTCCCCTGTAATCGCAAAATACTCTTCCTCTTTTGTCTCATAAAAAATAATCTCGCCGCCTCCCGCCCTTGCCGCATATTCATATCCTGAAAAAGAAGGTACCGGTATCACTGTTTTCTTTGGCATAATCCCGTGGATAATGGCAAGGAACAGCTCGGACGTTCCATTTCCGAAAAGCAGGTATTCCTCCGGAGCCTCCAGCATGCGGCTCACGGCAAGACGCAGTTTTGCCGCCCTGATATCCGGGTACTGATTGCTGTGCCCCACCGCTTCATGCATGGCCATTTTCACCCTTTCCGGTACACCGAGCGGGTTCGTGTTTACCGAAAAATCAATTTTCACATGATTGTTATAAATGTCTCCGCCATGGATTCCCGACATAATCCGCCTCCTTTTTCTGAATGTACTCTTCCCGTTCTTTATTATCTCGATTCTAATACTTCTTTGCATAAATAGCAATCAGTTTCAAGAATACATCCAAAAAAAGCAACACCTCGTTACATCTCGCACCTGAGCAAGGTATGAGATAGTCAGAAGCTTCTACGGAATCGGAATCAATATCTTCACCTCAAACCAGTTCTCATTCAAAGCAGCCATCACGGAACCGTCATATTTCCTCACCGTACTCTGGATGCTTTTCATTCCATAGCCATGGAGACGCTTATCTTTCTTCGTGGTAATCGGCATCCCCTTCCTGAACTGGATGTGTTCCGTACAGTAATTTTCCGTACAGATACGCAGGAACTGTTTTTCCCGGACCACATAAAGCCGGATCAGGCGCATCCGCTCGTCAGGCAGCTTTTCCACAGATTCCATGGCATTGTCCAGCATATTCCCAAACAGGGCGCTGACGTCCATATCGTCCATAAAAAAGAGAAGTTCGCCCTCCACCACACATTTCAGTTCTATTTTCTTGCCCTGGCAAGCCGTGCTCTTGCTGGTCAGCACTGCGTCCAATACTTTATTGCCGGTTTTGTTCTGGGTCTCGTAGATCTTGATCTCCCGCTCCATCTGCTCCAGATATTCCACCGACTTCCGAGTGTTCATTTCTGTTTTCAGAAGCGTGATCTGGTGCTTCAGGTCATGATACTTCTGGTTCACCATATCAATATTTTCCTGAGACATCTGATAGCTCTTGTACTGCATTTCCATAATATTCTGCAGGGCATCCCGCTCAAACCGCACCTGCATGGCGCGTGCCTGGATGTGGTAGGCATAGAGCAGGCAGATGCCGCAAAAGTCCACAAGGGTGCGGATGATGAAAATATCCCTGTTCATGGCCGTGCCGAACAGCCAGTCCGGATCCAGATAGCTCATATTGCTGACGCTGTACACCATGACTGCAATAATAAATACATTTAAAAGCTCCCGGCCGGTGATCTGAAATTCCTCGATATTTTTCCGCAAATGCCGTTCCAGGCAATACATCACGGTAAATACGGCTCCATAGACCAGAACCAATTCGAGGATGCGCCATACGGCCTGATAATCCGCCGGAACATCTGCGGCAAAATTATAGTAGACCTGCCAGCACAATGACGCGCCGAATTCTGCATTGACGATCACCGTGGCTCCATAATATCCTGTTTCCTTCCATGTAAAATCACAGTTGAACCGTACATACAGAAACACCAGCACAATAATGACCATCATAGATGGGATGAACAGCCATTTCACCACGCCGTCCGTCAGATGCATAAAAACCTGCAGTGCGAGAAATACCGCCGCATCCATCAAAAACTGCCGTTTTTTCTTCGGCTTATCCTGATAAATACGGATGATCACAAAGGCTGACAGCCAATATGCAAATGCATAATAATATCCCGGTGTATTCAGGACTTCTGCTCCTTTCATCCCCACTCTCCATTCATACGTACATTCAGCGCGTCCAGAAATGCATTCCTCCTGCCCCGGCTCATGGCAAGTATGTCGCCGTTAACTGTAAGGTCATTTCCACGGTAATGCTCCACATAGTCCAGATTCACGACGAAACTCCGGCTGCAGCTGAAAAACCGTTCGTCCAACTGGCTTAATGTATCTTTCAGCGTCCCTCTGGCTTCATATGTCCCCTCCGTGGTATGGTAAAGAAGCAGATGGTCCAGCACCTCCACATAACAGATGCCGGAGATATCCAGCTTCATTTTTCCGCCCTTTGTGGCAACGACCACATATTTTTTCTCGGAATTCCCAATCCGTTTCAGAGCCTTATTCATCGTCTCTGTAAAGGAAAAATAGGATATGGGCTTGAGCAAATAATCCAGGGCATTTACTTTATATCCCTGAATTGCGTACTGGGGCATATTCGTGACAAAAATCAGCTCCACATCCGAATCCATTTCCCGGATCCGCTGCGCCGCGCTCATGCCGTTCATGAAGGTCATCTCAATGTCCAGTATGATCAGGTCATATTTCGCCGTATAATCGGTAATGATGTCTTCGCCGTCAGAAAATTCCGTGATCTCGAACTTCTGCTGCATTTCCTTTTCATAACGTTCCAAACATTTTTTTAATCGAGCCCTGTCATGGCTGTCATCTTCTACAATCGCAATATGAATCATACCCATATCCCCCACTTTTGCATCCAACCTGTTACGCAAATCGGCTGCCTGCTGAAAATCACACACTAAGCCAGATCAAACGAAATAAAATCAAAGCTGCCCTTTCCTTCAAATTTGAAAAACAATGCCTGTTTTTCTCCCGGCGCTTTTAACTCCGATACAAAACCATGCGCCTCTCTGGTCGGCTTCACCTCAATCTCCGCCACCGGCCTGCCATCCTCTGCGGTACGGATATACACGGTCCCGCTGGCATTTCCCTTAATATTGATCCGGATTTTTGAGGTCTGCGTCAGGTCAAAATATTTGAATCCCGCCACCGCGCCGTCGTCCATATTTGCAATATACTGGTCATCCCCTGACTCCCTGTCTTTGCCGTCCTGGGTAAAATAGGGGTATCCCTTTTTCGGATGCTTGATCATGCTTAAAAACCGCGTCCCCTTTTTGCCATACAGGTTGCAGGCGATGTAGCTGGGATAACGCCCTTTTCCTGCCAGCGGTTTTCCGTTCAGCCCGCAGGATGTAAGCTCTGCCTGATAAAATTTCCCGTCCTCAAAACGGATCTTCTCCGCGCAGGCCTGCCGGGAGGACTGTTTCCGGTTGCTGTGCCGGTGGTAGAAAATATAGTATTCTCCGTTGATCTCAATGATGCTGCCGTGGGTATTGCCCGTATAATTCTTTGCATGGTTCACATCCGTCACCCCCGGCATCCCGATATCCCCGTTGCTGACCAGAATCCCGCCATATGCAAAACCGCCGGTGGGATTGTGGCTGGTGGCATAGCAGAGCTCGTGGCTGTTCAGGGAACTGTAAATAAAATAATACGTCCCGTTGAATTTACGCATGGAACTCGCCTCCAGGAAGGGATGCCCCTCATAAGGGGTCCCCGGCGCCTCTTTTTCCCCTGCAATCCCGATATACATGGGACCTTCCCGGACGGTCAGCATATCTGACGGATCCAGTTCAAAACACATAGGGCCGTGCTCCGTAGGTTTGGAGCCGTCCAAAAGGATTGGGTTTCCCGCCAGCGCAAAACCACTGTACATATACAGCCGCCCGTCGTCATCCATAAAAATTCCCGGGTCGAACTGGAACGGTTCATTCTTCTTGCCCACAGGCACGCCGTCGTCGTATTTTACATACCCGTAAAATTCATATTTTCCCGCAGGCTCGTCACAGACTGCCACGGAGATCATCTTCGTGCCGCCCATGAAATAGTACAGATAATATTTTCCGTCCGGCCCCTGCGCCATGTCCGGCGCCGCCAGCCCGTTGGTCAGGCGGATACGGGGCGCGGCCGGATCCTGCTCCCGTTTATAGATACAGCCTTCGTATCTCCAATTACTCAGGTCATGAACCGGAGCCGACCAGCATACATAATCGCCCAGGCAGAAATTCAGGCCGTTGAAAAGATCGTGGGATCCGTATATGTAAATACGGTCTCCTACAATATGCGGCTCGGCGTCCGGCACATATTCATAGCTTGGCAGATACGGGTTAAAAGCTTGCTTTGTTTTCATTTCAGAACCTCCACTCCATTTTATCTGTTATTTCGTGTTTCGTCCACGTTTTTCTTGTGGGTTATTATAGCATTTTTTTCATTTTTCGCATTTTTCTGACGCAGAACGTCCATTTTTTAGCGTGGACAGCCCCCGAAGAACGAAAAAGGTCAGAGCCCACGGCCTGGCCGGACGCGAACAGCAACGAAAAAGGGGCTGTCATCCAACCCCTTCATCTCTCAATCCACTATGACCGCATTGGGATAAATTCTTTCTACCCTTGCATCGTCAAAGTGCGCGTCTGTCCATACCTGCCATTTTTCTTCCGCCGCAATCTCCTCCTGCCGCTGTCCGTAACGCAGAAGCGCCATGCAGGAGACCGTAATATTGCAGCACATAAATACGATCAGTCCCCATGTAAAGACTTTCCCCAATATCACCGGAAGTTTTTCTATCATATCGGAAATAAACGGGTAACAGCACTTGAACCAAACGACTGCGGCAATTCCCCAGAAAAAGCAGTACAGAAGGTTAATCCTCCCGCCTAAGTTGAACGGGATCTCACTGTAATCCCAGAACACGGTGCCGAATACCATTTCCGTAAATACGCTGCAGAAATATTCGTAAGCCCCTCCAAGGAAAGTCCCCGCCAAAAACAAAAACCTGTCTGAACGGTTCCTGTATTTATACAGCATGGCCGTCACCAGCGCAATGGCAAGCCCCCAGACAATGCTGAACGGCCCCCAGACCACGCTGCTCCTGCTCATCCAAACCCCTGCCGTGACCCGGCAGAAGACAGTCTCCGTGATGTCCCCGAGAAACGCGCCCACAAAGAACAGCAGCACCACTTTATAAAAGCCGCAGCCTTCTGCAAACGTCCCGAATACTTCCTCCATCTCCAACTGCCTGACGGCCTGATATGCGCCGTGGATACGCTTTTCCACCTGCCTGGAAATGAGTTTTCCCAGCCGGGCGGCCACATTCGCAAACTGGCTGTCCGCCGCTTCCCACCGATCCAGACAGCCGCTTTTTCCTGTAATCAATATGTAGGACGCCATGGCGTCTATGGCCAATGCGATCAATACGGCCCATACCATCACTTTGCCGGGCAAATCCGGCAGGATATGATATACCCGGTACAAGAGCGGGTTTCCCCATTTGACACTGATAAACCCAAGCGCTCCCCAGAGCAGGGACATGGGAAGGCAGATATACCCATCCAGATTCCAACGAATCTCAGAATAGTCCCACCATCTCTCATGGTAATATTTTTCAATCAGATGCCCCGCGATCCATTCCAGTGACACCGCATAGATCATGCCTCCCAAAAACAGCCACAGTCCTGTCAGCCCCTGAAGGCCGACAGCCATCAGGACGGCCGCCGTGCCATATATAATACAAAACGGACCGTTGATCACGCCCCTGTTTACAAATTTTTTCTGTTTTACTGCCGCGGCGCATGTCTCCAGAACCCATCCTGAGAATGAATAGGCCACAAACAGCCAGAGCAGATCGTATCCTGTGTACTCCATTTTGTTCCTCCCTGGTTAGGAACCATAGGAAAATCGTCTGCTTACATGATTTTCCTACAGTTCTGTAAAATATTTGCAATCCTCAAATGAGCGGATCACCGGAAATGGCATGTCCTGCTCCGGCTCTTTTCCCATCGTATACCAGATTCCATGCAGGCCGGATGCGATCGCGCCCTCCACATCCTTTTCGAGGCTGTCCCCGATAAATGCGCATTCCTCTGCCGGACATCCGGCTTTTTCCACACAGAGCCCGAAAAACTTCGGATGCGGCTTCTCCACTCCCGCCTCTTCGCTCGTTATCACCATATCAATATAAGGCGACAGCCCAAGCACTTCCAGTTTCCGGTATTGTACATACGCGGTCATATCTGTGCCGATTCCAATCCGGATATTTTTTGCTTTCAGATTCTGAAATAACTTCACAGTACCGGAAAAGGGAGTGATCTTATCCAGTATGGTGTCCCAATATTTCCGGCAAAGGCTCCTTGCATGCGGAAACACAGGCTGTCCCAGCAATTCCATCATACACTGGAATCTGATCAGACGGTTGTGGATGGAAGCGGTATCTGTGCCCACCCTCCCTGCTTCCAGTTTCCACGCTTTTTGGTAATAGTCCCTGAACGTTTCTCCTTCCAGCCCAAAGACAGTCCGGCAATATTCCTGAACCGCCTCCATCCCGCATAAATTTGCCCTGTCAAAGTCATAAAGCGTATTATCTATGTCAAAAATCACTGTCTTCATCATACCGTGCCTCCCAATTTCCCATAGCCTTCCATAACTCGATTATATAGGAAACCTCCTGATTTTACAAGCGTACTTTCCTCTCAGGCCGGCCTTTCGCTTTTTTCACGAGTCAAAGCCCCCGCAGCAAGCTGACGGGGCATCAAATTAAAACAGGGGACAACAGGTATTTGACCGCCGCCATTTCTAAAGCCAAATGCTGAAATGTTTTATTGCAGCATACCTCGCAGACCTCATACCACTTGCAAAACCCGGGCAGTCTGCTATAATTTAGGAAGTATCTTTATCGGTCTGATTCATTTTTCAAGGAGGGCTTATGCCATACTACATAACTTACGGTGAATTTCAGTTCCATCTGCAGGACTATTATAAACGTACCGGAAGCCGGATGCAGTTTCCGGAAATGACGGATTACCTCTTCCGCAAAGGGCTGATGTCCGCTGCTCCGCCCCATGAACTGCCCTCGAACAAGATGTATGGAATCTTGACAGACAAAGAATTTGATGAAGCCGTCAATTCCTTTGTTCTTACCTTAACTCCGTACCACTCGATTTCCTCGGATGTATTAGAGCCTGATATCATCCCCATGGCACGGGATGTATTTATCATCCGGCATCCCCGCTACACACGGCCGTACAGGCATACGCACAATTATTTTGAGATTAATTTTGTAGCCTCCGGGGAATGCCATCTGTCTTTTGAGAATGAAAACAGGCTGTTGAAAGCCGGAGAGCTCTGCATCATTGCCCCGTCTTCGAAGCATGACGTGATCATTGAGGACGACGAGTCGTTTGTGTTTACCATCATGATACGGAAAAGCACTTTTAATACCACTTTTTTCTCCCTGATGTCGCAGAAAAACCTGCTCTCCTATTTTTTCCGTACCATTCTGCAGGGCGACGCGCATTCCAACTACCTGCTGTTCTACTCGGATGATATCCACTGGCTGAAAATCATCATCCGCAATGCAATGGCAGAGTGCTACAAGCATGATACTTTCAGCAATACCAATGCCATCAACTGGATCCATCTGTTTTTTACACATTTACTGCGTGATTACAGCAAGACAGTCCAGTTCTACAACTACCAGCTTGGGACAGACTTTTCCTTGATCCTACAGTACATCCAGCATAATTACCAGACGCTGACACTGGCGTCGCTGGCTGAATTTTTCCACTACAGCGAGCCCCATCTGAGTACGCTGATCAAGCAGAATACAGGGTGCGGCTTCACGGCGTTAATCAAGCAGCTCCGCATGGCTGACGCAGTGTCTTATCTGGTCAATACAAAAATGAAGATCAGTGAAATCGCAGAATGTGTGGGGTATAATTCTGCGGATCACTTTTCGAGGATTTTCCGCTCTGAGTATAAGATGTCGCCTCAGGAATACCGGAAAACACACCAGAATACTGAGGATCTGTTCCAGCCTATGGCGCAGGGCACTTAATCCAGGCGTCTGTGAAGGTGATTTTGAAATAGACTTTATGCCTTGTCTGTGGTATACTTGACTGGTAGAAAAAGAGAGAGCCTCAATAAAGGCAGATACAACGCATTTTTACTAGTTTGCATAGTTCTGACTGTCGACTTTTTGTAAGATAGGCTTCTATGAAGGAGGGATACTATGACTGACAGCCAAAAACTTGATCTTTTAATTTCAGAAATCCAGGGGATGAAACAGGATGTGGGCGGGCTTAAGCAGGATGTGGGCGAGCTCAAGCAGGATGTGGCCGGGCTCAAGCAGGACACAAGCCAGCTGAAACAGGATGTGGCACGGATTGACAGGCGGCTTACGGGTCTTGAACTGCATCTTGAAAACGGTACGGACAAAAATATTCAATTAATTGCTGAAAATTTCATTGAACTTACAAAGAAACTCAATCAGGCAATCCCGGTAGCTGATAAAAATCTTGCCTATGAGGTAAAAGTAAATTATCTGATAGAAAAGGTACAGCTCCTTGAAAAAGAAATTGATGAGCTGAAAAGAAAAACCGCTTGAAAATAGAGAGACAGCACACCGGAGGAACAGACATGATAATAGAAACAGGCCGCCCCCATGACCTCAGCGGGAGGCTTCAAAAGGAAATCCGTGTCTATGACCTGTTGGACAGGCTTCAAATAGAATATGACCGGGCAGACCATGCGGTTGTGGACACCATGGAGGATTGCCAGAAAGTCAGCAGCAAGCTCCATGTGGATATCTGCAAGAACTTATTTCTCTGCAACCGCCAGCATACGCAGTTTTATCTGCTGCTGATGCCGGACGGGAAAAAATTTCTCACCAAAGAGCTGTCCAGGCAGATCGGCTCCTCACGCCTTTCTTTTGCCGGGGCGGAATATATGGAACGCCTGCTGGATATCACTCCCGGTTCGGTCAGCGTCATGGGGCTGATGAATGATTCTGAAAATCAGGTTCGTCTCCTCATGGACGAAGATCTGCTGCGTGAAGAATATCTGGGATGCCATCCCTGTATCAACACTTCCAGCATCAGGATCCGGACAAAGGATGTACTGGACATTTTCCTTCCGGCAGTACACCATGACATGGAGGCAGTGCATCTGGAGGGCGGGGAATCATAAGAAAATATGCAATCTGGTATACTCCCGAAAGGCATCCCATAATTCCTGCCTTTCGGGAGTATTTCCGGTATCCCTTTGACCGGGAATGCCCGAATGATTATTTTGCAAAAATCTATGCGGAAGATCCCTGTTACATACTTGTGATCGATCCGGGAAACTTAAGCGCCGCTGCCATTGTGGATGAATTTCCATTCCCCCCAGGAGCAGCGACCTCCCATTTTCGAATGAACGGACAAACCGACGATCTGCCTCACATCAATGGCGCCACCGCTTTCATCAGCCGCCCCGTCAACTTCACCTTCCACTTCTCCCTGCGTACAGATTCCTGCGTCACCTGCCTGCATTTTGCAAGGGTCGTCTCAAAATCCTCCTCGATTTTTGAAATACAGTCCGTGCGGTACATATAGGTGGCACATTCAAAATGATGGTAGAGGCTGCGGTAATCCAGATTGATCGTGCCCACCACAGCTTCCCTTGAGTCGCTTACGAATACTTTTGCATGGACAAATCCCGGCGTATATTCGTAAATCTTCACTCCTGATTCCAATAAGGATGTATAGTGTGTTTTTGCCAGTGCATAGGGAACCGCTTTATCCGGGACCCCCGGCAGCATCAGCGCCACATCCACTCCTCTTTCCGCCGCGAACTTCAAAGCAGTCTCCATTTCCCCGTCCAGAATCAGGTAGGGCGACATGATATGCACATATTCCAGAGACCGGTTCAGGATATCCATATACACCCTCTCGCCAAGCTTGTCATTGTCCAGCGGGCAGTCCCCATAGGGAATCACGAAGCCTTTCGCATTTTCCACCGGAAATACCGGATAAGTAAGGAAACGCCCGGTTTCATCTTCTCTCTCGCCAATCCCCCACATCTGCAGGAACATCAGGGTAAAGCTCTTCACCGCCTCGCCTTTAATCATCACGGCAGTATCTTTCCAGTGCCCGTATTTTACTCTCTGGTTGATGTATTCATCCGCAAGGTTCACCCCGCCGTTAAAAGCCGTATGCCCGTCGATCACCAGTATTTTCCGATGATCCCGGTAATTGTAGTGCGTGGATACAAACGGAGTTACCGGCGCAAACATTTTACACCGGATTCCAAGCGCCCTCAGACGCTTTGGATAATCGTGGGGCAGAAGGGAAAATTCACAGGTTCCGTCGTACATGACCCGCACATCCACGCCTTCTGCGGCTTTTTTTGCAAGAATTTCCAGGATGCGCCCCCACATCACGCCCTCGTCCACAATAAAATACTCCATGAAAATAAAATGCCGCGCCGTTTCCAGCTGCTTTAGCATTTCCTCAAACTTATCTTCCCCTAACGGAAAATAAGCCACCGATGTGTTTTCATATACCGGATGGCAGCCGCTTCTATGCATATAATGAGCCAACGCCGCTACTCCTCTGTCCTCCTCTAAAAGCCGTTCCATCACCTCACTTTGCTGTGGGATGCCCTCTTTCGTATTGGTGATAATCTGGTCAATGCGTGCTTTCAAAGCCCTGTGCCCGATATCACTCCGGGTATATGCAAACAGAAGCACGCCGAACACCGGCAGGAGCATGATCACAATCAGCCATGTAATCCTTGCCGTAGGATTGATAGAGCTGTTCAGCAGATAGAGAACCATGATAAAGGTCAACAGCACCGATCCTCCAAAAATGTGAGGCAGGAACTCTTCAAACCACTGAAAAATACTGAATAAAATCAGAATCTGAGAAACAAGCAGGAGCAAGATCAGTCCAAAACGGCTGAATACTGCATGGATGATCCCCTTCTGTCCTTTTTTCAAGAGGCGAAGCCCTTTGTCTTTGTAATTTGTCTGCATGATTTTTCTCCTTTGTTTTTGCTGAGAATACGCTTTCCGGTAAGCGATAAGAACTGCTTCTGCTCTGTTTATTATAAACCATACAGTAGCTGGATAGTCAAGATATTTTCATAAAAGAGAAAACAGTGAACAGGAAAGTAAAAAAATAAGAAGAGAAAACAGACGCAGCAAAAATCCTGAAAATAACCGTATATTTTGCCATAAACATGTGGTACAATGAATTGCATTGATATACACTTACACAATGTATTAAAAAAACGGAGGAAAAGATATGCTTGAAGAGATAAAAAATGCCGTCATTGAGGCCAGCCGCATCATGCTTGAGGCCAAAGACAGCAAAATAGACACACTTTCAAAAGAAGGCCACGCCAATTTTGTCACGGAATATGATTCCCGCATGCAGAAAGAATTGTTCGGCCGCCTTGCAAAAATACTGCCGGAGGCAACATTCATGGGCGAAGAGGACAATGCATCCAACTCGTTCACTGACAAGGGATATTTGTTTGTTATCGATCCCATTGACGGAACCACGAATTTCATCCGCCAGAACCACACAAGCTGCATTTCCGTGGGGCTTCTAAAGGAAGGCGAGTGCGTGCTGGGCGTGGTATATAATCCTTATAAGAATGAATTGTTTTGTGCGGAAAAAGGCAGGGGCGCTTATCTGAACGGCTGTCCTATCCGGGTTTCCGATGAGCCTTTGCCGAACAGCATCCTGCTTTTCGGAACTTCGCCATACTATGAAGAGCTTGCCGAACCGGCGTTTGACATTGCGTACCACTATTTCAGGAAATGTCTGGATCTGCGCAGAAGCGGTTCCGCGGCCATTGACCTCTGTGACGTCGCCTGCGGCAGGGCGGATCTGTATTTTGAATTAAGGCTCAGCCCCTGGGATTATGCGGCCGGTTCCCTGATCATAAAAGAGGCCGGCGGATACATCTTGGGCTGCGGACTGACTCCGCTCCAATTCCGGCAGCCTCAAAGCGTCATTGCATACGGGAAAGGGATTACAAAGGAGGATCTGGCCTATTTTGCGGAGAAATCTTTATAATAGGCCAAATCCCCCGCGGCGGCGGCCGCATTATCCTTGAATAATCGTAGATCATATAGCCGCCTGATTTGCGGCAATGATTCCGCCATCCTCCCCATTGCAGGCTCCATTATGCATAAAATGTAATTCCTTACTGCCACTGTTTCAGATCGTCGCCGAACCAGACAACCCGATTCCTTCCAAAACGTTTTGCATCATACAGCATAGTATCCGCAATATTTAAATATGTAGCATATTGATCCTGAGTCTTTGGAATAACCGTAACACCTCCGGCACTGATCGTCACCCACTGGGACACAGAACGTTCATGTTCAATATGAAGCGCCTCAATCTTCTGCCGGATCTCTTTGACATATTCAAATGTATTTTTAGCCGGATCACCCAAAATAATTGAAACAAACTCCTCCCCTCCATAGCGGGCCACGAAGTCTGTTGTACGCCGCAGGGAATTGGAAAGAACCTTTGCCACGGAAATGATCACTTTGTCTCCGGCCGGATGGCCAAACGTATCATTATATTTTTTGAAATAGTCTATATCAAACATGCAGATCGAAAACGGAATCTGAAGGCGGGAAGCTTCTTTCCACTTTTTCAGGCTGTAATGCTCATAGCGCCGCCTGTTCGCAATACCGGTCAGTTGATCTGTCATCGACTGTTCTTCAACCTGCCTGCGATACCGGTAAAGCTTGACATGCGTATTGACCCTCGCCTGTACGATCACAGGGTGAAACGGTTTCGTAATATAGTCCACCGCACCTAATGTAAATCCACGCAGTTCATTGTCTGTATCAGAAAGACTTGTGATCAAGATCACAGGAACACTTCGGGTAATGATTTCCTCCTGCAGCCTTTTCAGCAATGTAAAGCCGTCCATCCCCGGCATAATCACATCCAGCAGGATCAGAGAAAAATCTTCAGAGCTTACATAGCGGAGTCCATCCTCTGCCGTCTGTGCGACCGTAATATCATAATCTGCCTCCAGAATAGATTTTAACTGGGCAGCCTGTATGATACTATCATCAACAATCAATATCTTTTCCATATCGAATCCTTCTCCTTCGCGTCACTTTTGATTACATGGTAACAGTTTACAAAAATATAGGCCGTTTTGCAACCATTTTTGGATTCTTTTGGGTTTTCCTCCCGACCGGTCAGGGCATAGAGGCTTAATTCCTTACAGCTCCTCCCGGTATATATCCACTGCAGCAGCCCATTCAAAATCCAATGTCCTGATTTACATGACAAAAGAAATGCTGATCCCCTACAGCGTACTAAAGGATTTTATTTTTACAGTTGATTTACATGTACAGACTGATTGCCCGAAATACCTGCTCTGCGGACAAGGCCATATTTTCCTTTGCATTCTCCGGAACCATGGCCTCATCCAGTGTAGTCGCACCCCGGACAATCGGGAAAAATGCGTCGATCCCCGCCGCATTGCACTTTCCTGCGTCTTTTGTAACGCCTCCTGCAAATGCAAGTACCTTTACACCGTATTTTTTCGCAAGCCGGGCCACACCCACCGGAGCCTTGCCCATGGCGGTCTGGAAATCCAGACGGCCTTCCCCGGTGATGACCATATCCGCGTCCTTCACCTCCCGCTCCAGTTGGATTGCATCCAGAACAATGTCAATCCCGGATTTCAATTCCGCATGGGGAAGGTAGCTTAAAAACCCGAAGCCAAGCCCTCCTGCCGCGCCTGCCCCTTCTGCCGTTCTGCAGTCCCTGCCCGTAAATTCCTGTGTCTTATCTGCAAAATGCTTCATCTTTTCATCAAAACACTGTTTTTCCTCCTCCTGAACTCCCTTCTGGGAGCCGAACACGTACACCGCGCCATTCTCACCGCAAAGCGGGTTCTTCACGTCACAGGCAATGCGGAAATGGCATTCCTTTAATTCTTCAGGAACATGCCCTGCATTGATGGTTGCAATCCTGTCCAGATCCCGGATCCCCGGCCTGACTGGATTGCCGTCTGCGTCCGCGATCTCATAGCCCAGCGCCTGGAGCATGCCTGCGCCGCCCTCGCTTGTGGCGCTTCCGCCGATGCCGATAATAAATTCACGGCATCCCCGCTTGATTGCATCCAGAATCATTTCGCCGACGCCGTATGTGGTCGCCCTGGCCGGGTCAAGTTCCTCTCTTTTTACCAAAATCATCCCGGAAGCCTCTGCCATCTCCAGCACCGCCGTCCGCTTATCCCTCAGAATGCCGTACCTTGCTCTGGTTTTTGCTCCCATTGGGCCTGTCACCTCCAGGGATACATATTCTCCGCCCAGGCCTTCCACCAATGCCTCGGTGGTCCCTTCCCCGCCGTCAGCCAGAGGCTTTACGACGATATCCGCAGGGCATGCCCGTTCGATACCTGCTTTTGCGGCATTTCCCGCTTCCACAGAGGTCATGCTTCCTTTAAAAGAGTCGATTGCAATTACGACCTTCATAACGTTTCCTCCTATTTTGCAGCCGGATATTTACTCAAGCTCATCTGAAATATTTCCCATCAGCTCCCAGGCGGCATCCCTTTCCTTCTTCTGTTCTGATGTCAGTTCCTCGTACTGGCATAACATCGGATGCTGCCTTGCCGCGTCATCACGTGCCGGGCCGTAACTCCAGTTAAAAAAGATATAGAACCTAAGCCAGCGCATATGATCCAGATTACGGTACATTTCTCTTGCCGTTTCCAGAGACTTTGTCTCACAGTATCGGTTATAGGCCTCCTTTACTGTGGATGCAGTAAGCTCTGTGATCGTTTCATCTTTCAGAAGCACTCTGGTTTTCATCAGAAGGTGGTCTGCCGCTGCAATCTTTGACTGCCGGTGAAGATCATCCAGTTGATTCCAGCTAAGAGTTGGATAGGAAACCGATTTACGGAAAATATCATTGATCGTAACCGCTGCTTTATTCAAATCCGTACGGATAATCTGCTGCGATGTATAGATCTCCTCATTTGTCCCGAAATAAGAGATTCCCGGAGCTTTTCGGCTGCTGCGCAGGTCGATGCGTCCGGTGACCTTATAATATTTATTCAATGTCCAGAATATGCTCCATCCATTCTGCTCATCATCCTCACAAATAATAATACGGTCAGCCCGTTCTAAAACAGAACGGTTCTCAGCCCAGCTTTCCTCATGAAAAATCAAAGAATCCCCTGTCCCGGACTCTTCATTGAGAGAAAACAACTGGCCCAGACGATGATGTATTGCAAGGAATTCCCTTGCATCCCCGAAAATATGGTATGCCACATGCTGCTCTATTGAAATGATATTCGTTAATATGGCGCGCTCCAGAATACTGCACCCATAGTTTCCGAAACCAATAAGCACAATTATATTTTCCTGGTTACATAATGGTTTTGAACGCCAGTACTGCCTTGCACAGCATTCATAGCTGTGGAAAAAGTTAATATTTCCAGAAAGCTTATCCTGTCCGTTTGTCGTTCTTGCATAGACATCTACCGGCAGTTCATGCAGATTGGCGGCACGGCTGTTAACGCCGATATCATTTTCTTTCATCAAAAAAACTTTACACCTGCTGCCAATATTCCTCTTTTTTGCCACAATTTTATCCGGCGAAGCGCTCAGATATATACAGGGATAATTGGGGATCTCATTCCGGCTGCTTCTTTTCTCACCATAAATGATCAGCGCATTGGGATCCTCTTTATCAATGTTGGCAGCAAGTGTATTCGATTCCACTCCGCAATCAGCAAAATAGTACCAGTTTTTATGCCGCTGCAGGCTTAGCATGAAAAAAGGCATCCCTTCACTGGTAATAAATGATACCACTGCCCCCAGCATGGTTACCATAATGCCGGCAGACAAAAACAAAAATATCATTCCCACCGCATGTCCCAGCGGCGTCACTGGTATCAAGTCGCCGTATCCTACCGTAGTCAAAGTCACCAGCGAATACCAGAACGCATCTCCAAATGTCCGGATCTTTGCGCTGCTGTCCGCGGATTCTGAACAGTAGAGAATAAGCAGCAGACCGATATAAACCAACAAGACCGCTGTGATCAAATACAGATAGATCTTTTTTCTCGCTTTCATACTCCTTTTATCTCCTTTTCGGGACTCCTGCCAGAAAGTCCCTTTGGATGACGCATTTTACAGGCTCACGCCCAGATCATAAGCCCCCCAGATGGCTTTCTTTAAGTTCCCCACCGCAAGGGCATCCCCCAGAATATGGACATGGCCGTCCCCGTCCTTTTTCCCGTCGGCGGCGGTTCCGTATAAGGACTGATCCGGCACATAACCAACGGAAAGGATGGCAGAATCACAGGGGATTTCCCGGTTTCCTTTTGGAGTCGAAATCAAAATGCTTCCGTCCCGGATTTCTTTCAAAGCGCTTTCCAGATAAACCGGGATCTTATGGAAACGCACCAGATCACGGAGACATCCGGAATTGGCGGCGCAGATCCCGGATGCCTTCACCAGATCGTCCGTCATTTCCACAATCATCGGTTCTTTTCCCTTCAAAGCCAGGTCGTAAGCGATCTCACAGCCTGTCAGCCCGCCGCCGATCACGGCAACCTTCTGTCCGGGCTCTTTGGCTCCGGTCAGGTACTCAATCGCCTCAATCCCCTTTTCAAAGCCGGGCAGGGGCAGTTTCCGCGGATTCGCGCCCGATGCGATGACATATTCATCTGCGGAAAGCTCCTTCAGATTATGTACCTCCGTATTCAAATGGACAGAAACGCTTGAAGCCTCCAACTGTCTGCGGTACCATGCCAGCAGCTCCTTGTCCTTCTCCTTGAAAGATGGGGCTGCGGCGGCGATAAAGACGCCGCCCAGGGCATTGCTCTTTTCGTAAAGGTCAACCCTGTGCCCCCTTTTGGACAGGAGGATTGCAGCCTGAATCCCGGCGATCCCGCCGCCGATGACCGCAATATTCTTTGGAGATTTTGTTTTGACGAGCTTATATTTTTTTTCTTCAAAGGCTTTCGGATTCAAGGCACAGTGCCCCTGAGTGGCGGCATCAGCCATGTCCATGACCGCGCCGGAATTTTTAAAATAAGCGACCGGGAGGCAGGCGTTATGGCAGGAAATACATGGACGAATATCCGCTTCCCTTCCCTCTTTCAGCTTGGTAATATATTTGCCGTCACAAAGCATCTGCCGCCCGATAGCCACGGCGTCAATCTTTCCTTCCCGAATTGATTTTTCCGCCGCGTCAGGCTGCATCCTGCCGGCAACAATGACCGGGATATCCACAAACCGGGAGATGTGCTCCGCTTCCTCCAGATTGCAGTTGAGCGGCATATATACCGGCGGATGCGCCCAATACCAGGAATCATAGGTGCCGTTATCGCAGTTCAGGGCATCATATCCCGCATCCTGCAGATATTTTGCAGCTTTTTCGCTTTCTTCCAGATCCCTTCCGATTTCCGTAAATTCCTCACCCGGAACGGCTCCCACCTTAAAGCCGACGGCTTTCGAGGTGACGCTGTACCGGAGCATGACCGGATAATCTTTCCCGCATTCTTTTTTAATGGCTTTCACCACTTCAACCGCAAAACGGTAGCGGTTTTCAAAGGAGCCGCCATATTGGTCTTTCCGGTGGTTCATGTAAGGCAGCGTAAACTGATCCATCAGATAGCCTTCATGGACTGCGTGGACTTCGACCCCGTCCACTCCGATCTCTTTGCAGAGCTTCGCCGACTTTGCATAGCCTTCCACGTAAGCATGGATTTCCTTAACGGTCAGGGCGCGGGTGGAAAACTGGGGTGCCCAGACCATGGGCAGGCCGTCGTCCGGCGCAACCATCATCTCGTTGAGATGAAGCAGCGGATTGGTAAGCTTCTTCAGAACCGGATTTCCCGCAATCTTTAACATCTGCGCCGGAAGCGTGTAGTTCCTGCCTGCAAAACCGGCTCCAAGCTGGAAGAAAATTTTCGCCCCGTTGTGGTGGATTTCCCGGATCAACGGATCCGCCTGCCAGAAAGCTTTCTTATTCTTGTGCAGCCATTTTCCCATCATCATGGAATACACGGGGATCATTCCGGGAATGAAAAGCCCCACATTGTTTTTCGCCCGCTCAATGTAATAATCGTGCGCTTTTTCATTATACTTCGTGGCAAACATGTTTTCAATGATGTTGGTTCCCTCCATAGCAGGGATCACGATCCGGTTGCGGATCTCACAACTGCCGATTTTAAACGGCGTAAACAGGTTTTTGTACTCGTTGCTCATAAAAATTCCTCCTTTGCGTCTGATTCAGCCCCGTCTTAGCAACGTAAATCTCAGAACGGATTGCTTCCCATACCTGGTCAGCTCCCTTCCCTCTTCCATTGTTCTTATTTTATCACTGAACCTAAGCCAGGGCAATCTTCGGGAAACGCTTTTTCCCGTCTGGGAGCATACCTGCCAGTCACATAAAATTCTCTCGCTGCTTCTGCCTCCCGGAAATACTATAATAAAATCATACGTACTTTCCATTCATCCGTCAAGCAGAATTTTGCACATAAAAACACCCCTTCAGAAAGCATTAAAAAGCATTGAATTTTTCCTTTTCTGCCTTATAATGGATAGTAATGGATACTATCAGGAATCAATCAAATATGAGGAGGAAAAAACTATGACGCCAATCACAAAAGAAGCGATCCGGGCATTGCCAAAAATTGAACTGCACATTCATCTGGAAGGCACTTTCAGCAAAGAGTATGTCTGCCAACTGGCCGAAAAGCTGGACGTCCCGCTTCCGCACGACAAGGAACATCTCTTCTCTTTTACCTGTCTGGCGGAATTTCTGGAAATGCTTGACTGGAACTGCAGTTTAATCCGCAACGCGGCGGATGCGGAACAGCTGGCCTATCATTTCGCAGAGTATGCCAAAGAACAGGGGATTGTCTATGCAGAGGTCATCTTAAATCCCACCCACTGGAAAAATATATCCCTGGATGTACTGGTTCCCAGTGTTTTGGCCGGATTTGACCGTGCCGCACAGGACGGACTGCCGGACTGCCGCCTGATGGTCTCTCTTTTGCGTACGCAAAGCACCAAAACCGCTGCTGAAACCGTGGACTGGCTGACTGCACATCCGCATTCCCGCCTGATCGGCCTGTCCGTGGACGGAAATGAAGAAGCGGCGGAATCCAACGAGCGCTTTTCTCCGCTGTTTGCAAAAGCGAAAGAAAACGGGCTCCATCTGACCGCACATGCCGGGGAATCCTCCGGCCCTGAAGGGGTGTGGGAAGCCTTGCAGCTGCTGCAGGCGGAACGGATCGACCATGGAGTACGTGCAATGGATGATGAGAGATTACTGGAATATCTGAAAGACAACCATATTGCATTAAACGTCTGCTTTACGTCCAACATCCTGTGCAATATTTTCACGGAAGAGAACCATCCGCTGAAAGCATTGTTCGATTATGGCGTGCCCGTAACCGCCAGCACGGACGACCCCCACATCCTTGTGGACACAATGTGCTATGAGCTGGAACATATTGCTTCATTATATGGCTGGGGAATGGAAGAACTGATCCGCCTGCAGTACAATGCAGTGGAAGCCTGCTTCTGCCCGAAGGAAAAGAAGGAGATGCTTCGGAAAAAAATAGAAGAATTTGAATCCCGCTGCTGATATCTCAGCAGATTTAATGCACAGGGATAAAAAAACAATCCCCCGCGGCAAGCTGCCCAGGGCAACCGTGCTGCGGGGTATTGGGGCTATATTCATTTTTCATCTTCCTTTTTCTATGTCATCCGTTTCTTTATCTTTATGATTGTACCACATTCCTTTCTCCTGCAACAAGATAAAAATTCAGCTTCTTATGGATTCTTTACTGCCAGAACCGCAATCCCTTCCCTGCCCGGAAGTGTCAGCGCCGTCTTTCCGCTTGCGTCTTCATACATTGTTTCGCGGGTCATTTCCCACACGTCGATCATTTCTACTTTATAGGTATGCTCCAAAGGCAGCCGGATACTGGATACAGCCGCGCATTGGCGCGCGAAATATTTCAAATAGATTTCCTCGCCGCAATGCCCGGAGTAGGAAGCGGATTTCCAGGCCAGATTAACCCTTTCTTCTTCCGGCAGTGATTCCAGCAGTTGTAAAAACGGCGGCTTCTCTCCTTCTTTGACAATTTCCGTAGGATTGGAGAAGTCTTCAAATATGGGTTCGTTCCATGGTTCCAGAGCACAAGGCAGGCTGTAGACCAGTTCTTTCAGGAACCGGATCCGTTTCGGCTCTCCCCTTTTAATGTGCCGCCTTTTGCCCACCACAGCACTTCGTCCTCCGAATAAAACGTCTCTCCATGGGTGGCATAAGCGCCTTTTGCGCACGCCTGCCAGAAACGGTTCACCATCTCAAACCCGCTGATGTTCCCCCATTCGTGCTGTACATTTCCCTCATAGCAAAACTCGTCAAATATCACCGGCTTCTGGTAGCGTTCCCTCCAAATATCCGCCATATGCATTGCATTGGTCTGGATGCTGCAGTGTGTAACGGCCGGTCTGGAAAAGTCATAGAGCCGCATGCCGTTATGGTTGCTCAGAAGATGGCGGTACGGGTCATTTTCCGCAATAAAAGCTTCCACCTCGTACCAATCGGACAGTGGGTGGTTAAAAATAAAATCATATTCATTTGCCATGCTCCACCAGAGATGGGGAATAGCGGAGAACCTGCGCAGCACATAATCCAGATATACCTTCCACTCTTCCAGGGAAAGGAACGGGAACCCCCATCTGTCATAGGAATGGAACAAAATCAGGTCTGTCTCAATATCCATTTTCCCAAGTGTCATGATGACCCCTTCCAGGTGATCCCAGAACGCAAAACAGGGGTGGTGTACGTCCCAGTTTCCGTCCTCTTTCTTTTCAAAAGGATAGAACTGCGGTTCGTTGTGGTTATAGTCATAGTGCTTTGGGAACACGCAGTGGCGCACCTTATTGAAAGCTTCCTTTTTCAGCGTTTCCAGCGTCTCCTGAATTAATTCCTCTGTCTGGTGGGCCAGGGCGTAGACCGTGGTTCCGAAAGGATAATAGGGTTCGCCGTTTTCATATACAAAATGAGTCCCTTCTGCCTTTACCATCCCGTGGGCGCCGGAAGATACGCATTCCTCACTGCCTTTTGCTTCCACGATCCCGGTCACTCTGTAAGTACAGGTTCCCGTCTCTGTGGGATAAAAGCGGACGATATATGTACCCTCCCCGGCGTAAAAACCTTTTACCTTTGTTCTTTTTCCGTTCAATGTAAACTCTGCCTGTAAGTCAATCTGTACATCTGAGCCCTCCGGCCTGTCCCCGTGCAGTTCTAATTCAAACACTTCATATTGCTTCATTTCGGTTTCTCCTCTCTGTTATCATAAAAACAGTCTGTATCGCTTAATCCCGTGTATCACTCGTTTATTTACGGACAGCACAGTATATGCGCCGTCCGTACAATCCCCAAACCATCAACACCAGACTGCCCATACTTTTTCAGGTAATTTCTGGTTTCACCCTGCGATCATTTCCGACAATTCCCCGATCGCCTGCCGCAGTTTTTCCGGCTCAAAGGGCAGGAATCCTTTATGTGAAATATCTTCCAACGTATTTGCCCCCAGTTCCGGGTCGCCGGATGCGGCGATCCCTGCAATCGCGGGCGCAAATTTCGCCAGCACGCCCAGGGCTTTCCCGTCTGCGGCAATGCGGTTCAATGTCGTATCCCTGCTGTAAGGCTTCCGGTAATCCGTCTCCGGTACATAGGAGTATTCATAAGTCCCGGCCCCCAGTGTCATACTCTTCTCTGAATATCCGGGAAGCTCCACGGCCGCTTCACAGTTGAACGGAATTTCCAACTGCACATGCATCTTTCCGTCCTCACAGATTTCGTAATTGCACACATAGTTCCCGGAAACAGAATTGTAGCTGCATTCCATTTTACGCAAACGGATATCCGGGTGAGGCGCGATCACCACCTTTCCAAATCCAGGCTCCAATGGGCGGATACCTGCTGCGTAAGCATACACGAATTCCATGACCGACCCGTAGGAATAATGGTTCAGGGAGTTCATACCGGTGTCGCTGATCACGCCGTCCTCTCCCACGGAATTCCATCTCTCCCAGATGGTGGTGGCTCCCAGATTGACGCTGTACAGCCAGCCTGGGAATCCTTCTTTTAGCAGAAAATCATAGGCCAGCTCGAACAACCCGGCTTCCGCCAGAACCGTACACAACAGGGGCGCGCCCACGAAACCGCATTTAATCTGGTTGCAGTCCTGCTTCAGACGCAGTTTAAACTGGTGGATCACTTTCTGGCGGTCAATGTAAACATGGAATTTCAACGCGATCACATACGCCGCCTGAGTGTCGATGGCAAGCCTTCCGCCGGGGGTATAAAATTCCCGCAGTACTGCTTCATAGATCTTCTTTTCCCGTTCTTGATACTTCTTCGCATCCTCCTCTTTTCCCAGACGCTCCGCCGTCTCGCGCACAATCTGCACAGAACGGTAATAGTAGACAGACGCGATATAATCGTCGTTGGTGCTCCCCTTGAAGCTGGTGGGCGTGGGGCCGTCCAGCGCCAGCCAGTCCCCGAAATGGAACCCGAAATTATACAGGTACTGCCTGCCCCTTGCCGCGTCCTGGCGGTCAATGTACTCCACCCAGTCCCGCATCATGGGGTAGCAGTATTCCAGTTCCTCCACATTACCGTAATACTGGTACAGCACATGGGGCACGAACGTCGCCACATCCCCCCATACGCTGCCGCAATCCGGCTTATGCCCGATATTGGGCACATAGTTGGCGATCCCTCCGTCCAAAAACTTCTGCTCGTCCCGCAGGTCTTTCATGAATTTATGGAAAAATGCCCTTGTATCCACATGGTAACTTGCCGTGGGCGCAAAAACCTGCGCATCCCCCGTCCATCCCAGCCGCTCGCTCCTCTGGGGGCAGTCCGTAGGCATGTCGATGAAATTGCCTTTCAAACCCCAGACCGTATTTTCATACAGCCGGTTGATCTTCTCATGGTTTGTCCTGATATATCCTGTACGCTCAATATCCGAATACAATACCTTTCCGGTGAAATCTTCCTTCTTACATTCCCCCGGCCAACCGGTCACACGGATATAACGGAATCCGAAAAATGTGAAATGCGGGCGTACTTTCTTTGCCGTACCGTCGGAAATATAGATGAATTTCGACTCGGCATCCCGGTAATTTCCGTGGTAGAAATTGCCTTCCTGCAAAATCTCCGCACATTCCAGCGTGATCTTTGTCCCCTTTGCAAAATCCGCGTCAAACTCCACAAATCCGGCAAAATTCTGCCCAAAATCCAGCACCGTCTCCCCTGCCGGAGTACGGATGATTTCCTGCACTTTCAGTTCCTCCATGGCCAGCACCGGAAGGCTCAACCTGTCCATGAGATGGCTCTTTACCAGATTTTTCGTCCCCTCATCTTCTTCCGGGCGCTCCAATACATCCACCGGCTTCCATGGGTTCTCTTTTCCCTCCCAGAGCAGTTCATTGTAAATCTCGCCGTCATAAATCCCGGAATCTTCGATCAGGGAACCCTGATATTCCCAGCTTCCGTCTGTGCAGACCACTTCCGTAGAATGATCCTCGTATTCGATATGCAGTTCCGCGATGGCCGCCATCCGGTCGCCATAATTATTTTTTTGCAATTCCAGCCCGAACCGCCCCATGTACCAGCCTTTTCCAAGCAGGATTTCTATGGTATTCTCCCCCTGCTTCAAATGGTCTGCCGGGAACGTCAGCACCTGAATATTTGTCTCATACTGGTTCACATAGGGAGCCAGATATTCATTGCCCAGCTTTTCCCCGTTCATGTACAGTTCAAACATCCCCACGCCTGTCCCATAAATGCGCGCCCGTTTCACCGGTTTTTCAATGGAAACGGTTTTGCGCAGTACCGGATGGAATGTATCCTCCTTGGCCGCCGCGATCCACTGTGCCTGCCATTCTTCCTGCATCTTCCCGGTTTCAAAGATTCCGGGGGCGCTGACCGCAAAGTCTCCCTGGTCTCCGGTTACCGCGACCCGGTAATAATACGTGGTTCCCGGTTTCAGATCCACAGCCAGCTTCTCTCCCTGCTGCCTTAAATCCGCCCCTTCTTTTGTATAAAGGATCTCCCCGAACGTTTCGTCTGCGCTGACTTCAATTCTGGCGTTTTTCTGCTTCCCACTCTTTGTATCCGCCACCTTCCACGAACATATGGCTTCGTCCAGACAGAACCCAACCGGATTTTTTACTCCATTCATTTTTAAATCCTGAATCTGCATGATCATTCTTCCTTTCTTTATCTTTTTATACCCAGGTGTATCCTATTATGGCCATTCAGCCGTTTCACAAGGTATGGAAAAAGAGCATCCCTCCCTTTCCGGGTTGAATACTCTCTCCCACTATTCATGTAAAACGCTTTTCTTATTTCATTCCATTATTCCGCCAGGTTTGCCTCATGCTCCGCTGCCATTTTCTTCTTCATCTCCGCAATCTCCGGGAAGAACTTCTTCAATGGATAGAAGATCATAATTACAAGGATGACAACAGATACCAGCGCCGGAATCAGGAAACGTATCATGTTCGTTCCCATAACTGCTGTTTCGGACTGCCCGAATGGCCCTAACTGCGCGTCAAACCCACAGAAAGCAAGTATTGCCAGCATACCGGAATTTGTAACCGTATTACCGCATTTCTGCGCGAACCCTTTGACGGATGAAACAACGCCGTTTAACTGTTTCCCTTCTTTCAGCATGATAAAGTCAATCGTATCATTGACAAGCACATTTACCAAAGCATTAACCATCGCGCCCACTGCCGTTGCAATGAAAGACAGGATACAGCAGTACATAAAGTTCATACGTCCTGTAAAATACAAAACTGTATAGCAGGCAATGGTCAGAATCTGTGAAATAATCATTGCCTTGTATCCTGACTTGAATTTTTTCAGGAAAATCGGCATCAATACCATCATGGAAACCAAAGCGCCCATGGATACAAATCCCATATAAGTCGAAATTGTTCCGCCGATTGTAGCTCCAATCGCTCCTTCATCCATAGTAGCAAAATCAACTCTCTGCCCTGCCAGGATATACTGTGCGTAATATACGGAGGATGTAAACATAAATCCATAAGAAACCGCCGCCAGACACCATACAACCATAACCGGCCAGATTTCTTTGTGACGGAATACATAAACCAACTGTTTCAGGCCGCCTTCTCCTTTTTCTTTTGACATCACATATTTTTCTTCGGACGTCTTATACAGACCCCAGAAAGAGATTACCGCAAATACGGCATAGAAGCACATCAGGTTCCGGTAGCTGCCGAAGATTTCCACCAACTGGGTAGAAAATGTAGATGCAATGGTGAACATCAATGCGCAGACGCCCGCACCCTTTGCAACCACATCATTACGTTCCTCATCATCCAATGTCATTGCCGGAAGAATCGCCATCTGCGGCATGGTATATGCGGTTACGATCATGCCATAGAACATGTACGTGATACACACGTAAATACATTTCGCCATGGGGCTTCCCTGAATGAATCCCGGATTGCTGAACAGCAGGAACATATCCACCAGCAGGAAAATCGGGGTAAATGTAAACCAGGTACGATACCGTCCCCATCTTGGTTTTATCGTATCACAGATCACACCCATCATCGGGTCATTGATCGCATCCCACAGGGTACAGATCAGCAGGATGACCGACAACTGCGCAGCCGTGATTCCGATGGTTTCCTGCACATACAGTGAGAAATAACTTGCAATGGTCGCCGCAATCGCCATTGCGCCGCCGTTTACAGATGTGGCATGAAACCAGATAAATGGTTTGCCAAGTTTCTCCCGTTTCACAGGAGCATTTGTCGCTTCATTACTCATTTTCTCATTCTCCTTTTCATCTTCGTTTGTTTGTAATACAAGTATATCTGTTTCCCCTTGTGTATACCATGTTATTTCTTTGTGTGAATCCGACGTTTTTTAATATCCGAATATGAAAAAAAGAAGGTTCCTTCTATATTGTCTGTAAAGGCGCAAATGCTGTGGCCATAATAACGTGAATGAATGCAAACCCTTTTATAACACAACCTCTTCCATCAGTTCTGCCCGGGAGTCACCGCCCACATATACCCTCAGGACGCCTTCACAGGGAATCTTGTTCATATCCCAGTCATAATAGCTTAATTCCGCAAACGGAATCATAAATCCTGCTTCCTTTGTCTCACCGGCCTTTAAACCAACCTTTTCGTATCCCTTCAGCTGCCGCACCGGGCGCACCCGTTTTGCAGCCACATGCTGCACATAGCACTGCACGGTTTCTTCCCCGTCCCGCTCTCCGGTATTGGATACGGATACGCTGACCCAAACTGCGTCTTCTTTCTTTTCCACCTTTAGCTCCCCATACGCAAACGTCGTGTAGGACAGGCCGTAACCGAAGGGATATACCGGCTCCACCGGGGCGTCCAGATATTTGGAGGTAAACTTGGATTTCCCTCCCGGCCTTCCGGTGTTGATATGCGCGTAATACATGGGGCATTGGCCCGTTGCTGCCGGGAAGGTGGTCGTCAGCTTGCCGGACGGGTTCACATCCCCAAATAAGACGTCCAAAATAGCCGGGCCTGCTTCCACGCCGGGATGCCATGCCTCTAAAATGGCCGGAACATGTTCTGCCAGTTCCGGAATTGCCAGAGGCCTGCCGTTGAACAGCACCACGACTACCGGCTTTCCGGTTGCAAGCAGATCCCGCACCAGCGCCAGATGCTCCCGGTTCAGGGTAATGTCCGCCCGGCTTGCCGCCTCTCCGCTCTCTTCCTTCATCTCGCCCACGGCCGCGATCAGCACGTCCGATGACGCCGCGATTTTCAGCATATCCTTCCCGTCTTCACTGTACTGGCAGGAAATGCCTCTCTCCTGGCATGCCTCCACCATGCTGACGCAGTCCTCCGGTCTTGCACCGATGGCCCACGCTCCGGTCATCTGCCCTTTGTCCGCCGCAAGGGAACCGAAAATCCCGATTTTCGCATCAGATTTCAACGGCAGGATGTGGTTTTCATTTTTCAGAAGTACCAGGGATTTTACAGCTGCCTCCCGTGCAATGGCCCGGGATTCTTCTGTCAGCATACACACGCTTTCTCTCTCCTCATTGGTCTGGTAAGGATGGTCAAACAGCCCCAGTTCAAACTTAATCCGCAGCACATCCTCCACCGCTCCGTCCAGGACGCGTTCCGGCACTTCGCCGCTTTCCACCAGTTCTTTCAGACACTCCACATAGGAATTGGAAGACATATCCATATCCATCCCTGCCAGAAGAGCCTGCTTCGCCGCATCTCGTTTGTCCTTTGCGATCCCATGGCTTACGCACTCTGCAATGGCGTTGGAATCGCTGATGACAAGGCCGTTAAAGCCCCATTTTTCCCGTAAAACATCGCGCAGCAGCCAGGAATTGACGGTACAGGGCACGCCGTTGATGTCGTTAAACGCAGGCATGACTGCCCTTGCCCCGGCGTCAATGCAGGCTTTGTAGGCCGGCATGTATTCCTCCCACAGCCTCTGCACAGACAGATCCACCCGGTTATAATCCCGTCCGGCTTCCCCTGCGCCGTAAGCCGCAAAATGCTTCAGGCAGGCCGCCATGGCGTCCTCTTTCGTCAGGTCGTCTCCCTGAAATCCCTTCACCTTGGCCGCGCCGTAGTCTGCGTTCAGCAGCACATCCTCCCCCGCGCCCTCGCTGACGCGCCCCCAGCGGGCGTCCTTAGCCACGTCCACCATAGGGGCAAACGTCAGGTGCACGCCTGCCGCCGTGGCTTCCTTCGCCGCCACCCTTCCGGTCTTCTCCCAGAGCTTTGGCTCCCATGCGCAGCTTTCCGCCAGCGGGATGGGGGTGACCGTGCGGAAACCATGGATCACGTCATAGCCGAACAGCAACGGGATCCCCAGACGCGTCTCTTCCACCGCAATCTTCTGTAAACGGTTGGCTGCGGCAGAATCACCGATCCCATTATAGGAGCCGATTTTTCCGGCGCGCAGGTCGTCCTCATGGAAATCCTGCTCCGCCGTGCCCATCAGACGGTCAAATTCTTCTCTGGTGATCCGGCCGTCAAACATCATATTCAGCAATTCGTCAAAGCTGACGTCAAAAGCGCCCACCAGAGAAGGGCCGCATTGCTGAAGCTGCCCAATTTTCTCCTCCAGGGTCATTTTCGAAAGCAGTGTGCGTATCCGCTCCTCATAATTCTTCTTCATTTTGTTCTATTCCTCCTACTTGTTGGAAAAACTCCGTTATTTTTAATTCCACTGCGTCTCATTGAAAGAGTGGAGCTCTCATTCGCTTCCTCCCATCAATCCCTGACACGGTACCGATATTTTCCTGCCTCTACGGCTTCTGACCGTCCGTCCGGCAGACGGATTTCTGCCTCTGCCCCGAAAGGAACGGTAATCTCAATGCTGATCTGCCCATCTTCCTCATATTTCCAATGGGATCGATACGTCCCTGCGGCGGACTGCAGTTCACATTCCACAAATCCCAGACGGTTGTCCGGATGGGGTTCGATCCGGGCTTTTCGGAAACCGGGCCCGGCCTCGCGGATGCCCCCAAGATAGCCGTACATCCACGCCGCAATGCTGCCGTAGCTGTAGTGGTTCAGGCTGTTCATCCCCTCCGGATTCATATGCCCGTCGGGCATCACGGAATTCCACCGCTCCCAGATGGTGGTCGCTCCCAGATTGACGCTGTAGAGCCAGCTCGGATAATCCTCATTCAAAAGCAGGTCTACCGCCTGTGTGTGATGGCCGGTCTCGGTAAGCGCGGGGCACAGGATGGTGGTTCCCACAAATCCGGTGTTCAGATGGTTGCGGTTATCCGTCACCCTCCTGGACAGCGCGACGCCTTCCTCCATCTTTTTCCCATCCGTGATTCCGAACATGACTGCGATGGAGGAACCGGTCTGAGTCTGGCAAACACATAAGCCGTCCCTGTCGAAATATTTTTCCAGAATAGCCTGGCGGATCTCACCCGCAAGCTGTCTGTAATTCTTTTCGTCCTCCTCATATCCAAGGATTTTTGCAGATTTGGCAATGATGTCCGCATCCCGGTAATAATAAGCGCTTGCAATATATAAGGGATCTGTTGCGCCGAAAGGTCCCGGCTGTTTGTTGTCCAGGGCCAGCCAGTCCGCAAAATGGAAACCGCCCTTGACCAGATGGGAGCCTCCTTCTTTTTCCTCCTGCCGCCTCTGGTAATCCACCCAGGCCTTCATGCCCGGATACATCTCTGCCAGAAGCGTCCTGCTGCCATAGTGGAGATATACGTTCCATGGAATGATGACCCCTGCGTCCGCCCATGGGCAGCTTGCGCATTCCGCAATCATGCCCTGCTTGATGCGCGGCACCACATTGGGAACCGCTCCCTCCGTCACGCTCTGCTCCGCCCTCATATCCCACAGATATTTCCGGTAAAATGCAGGCATATACATATTATAACAGGCTGTCTCTGAAAACACCTGGGCGTCCCCTGTCCAGCCAAGACGTTCATCCCTCTGGGGACAGTCCGTAGGCACGTCCAGGAAATTATCCTTCTGTCCCCAAAGCGCGTTGGAGAACAACTGGTTGACTTTTTTGTCTCCGGTCACGATGGAGCCGATCTGGTCAAAATCGCTCCGAAGATGGAATGCCGTAAAATGATATTCCCCGCATTCAGCGGGCAGCGCCTCCCATGCGCCATCCGGTTTTTTCCATTCCGCAAGCATGTAGCGGAATCCGTAAAATGTAAAATGAGGCCGCACATGCGCCTTTCTTCCGTCTGAAATATAGAGAAATTCTGTCTTTGCAAGGCGCAGGTTTTCATGGTAAAAACACCCGTCCTGAAGAATCTCGCAGGCAGTCAGGCGGATCTCTTCCCCTTCTTCCAGCGCACAGTCAAATTCCACCCATCCGGTCAGGTTCTGGCCGAAATCCAGAATCGTCTCGTCCTTTGGGGATGTGATGATCTCAATGGGTTCAAAGGTTTCTTTCTTTACGATAGGAAGGCTGTAACGTTCCGTAAGCCCGCCGCACTTTTCCGGCGTTTTCGCCTCCACAGGGGCATATGGAAGTTTTTTTGCACAGACGGCGCTTCCCTCTTCTGCCTGTCCTCCATTTTGCCTGCCAGTGTCCGGCTGCCCGGAGAATCCGTCCCCTTCCAGTCTGGCGTCATAGATCTCCCCGTCATAGATTCCGCTGAATACAATGGGGGAAATCCGGCTCATCCAGGTCTCGTCCGTGGCTGCGGCAAGAACCCCTCCCACGTACAGTTCCCCGACGGCATACAACCGATCGCCGTACAGGTTGGGGATGCCTCCTTCAAACCCAAGGCGGCTCTTAAACCACCCTTCCCCCAGCCAGACTTCCAGCCGGTTCTCTCCCTCTGTCAGATATTCCGTCACATCATAGGTGTATGTCTGCAAATGAAAATCATAGGAATGATACCCAGGCGCCAGATATTCCTCTCCCGCCTTTTTCCCGTTGATATAGCATTCATAGACGCCCAGCCCGCAAAGGTAAAGACGGGCGTCCTTCACTTCCTCCACCCGGAAGTTTTTCTCGAGGATATATCCTGCATGGGAATCCGCTTCTACAATGCCGCTGCCCGGCGTAATCCATTTTGCCGTCCATGGTTCTTCGCATTTTCCGGTCTCAAAATAACTGCTTCCCTGTGCCTGCTCCCCGTTGTCCGCCGTCACCGTCACCGTCCATCCATATCGGGTGCGGGGCTCTAATTCCAAATCCACAGGGAAATCCAGGCTGTCCGCTTCCGCGGTGTCCCCGCTGTCATAGATGGCGGCTCCGTCTTTTTCGATGGAAATCCTGGCACATTTCTGCTTTCTTTGTGTGCCTTCTGCTTCCACTTTCCAGGAAAACGACAACGGGCTGCAGGAATACCCCAAAGGCGCCGAAACGTGGTTTGTCCGCAAATCTGTTAATCTCATGTTTTACCTCCTGAAAACAGGAACACATTGTGTCCCTCACTTGCGATGCCCTGCACCTTGCCGCAGGGCATACAGCCCGTCTATTCGTTCCAACGGGCTCTATGCGTAATCCTCCTCTTAGGAATGGCAGGGAAATAACCTGTACAGATTGCGCAGGTTATTTTCCTGCCATTCTTTATATTTCGGCTGTCTCTTCCCTGATTCCCTCTCCGCTGATCTTCACTGTCACTTTTCCGTGCTTTCCTTCTTCCCCGATCAGCTTCAGCACCGCCAGGGCATGCCCCTCCCCTGCCGTGGTATCTACATGTTCATATCCTTTTTTATGCAGCGCTTTCGGCCCTCCAAACCCAAGCAGGCGCGCCGGGCCTTCTATCTCGATATGAAGAGGCGTCACCGCGTCTGCCGCAGGCAATCCTTCTTCATCCACCACGTCCACATTTACAAATGCAAGCGTCTCATACCTCTCTGCGGACAGGCGGACTGCCGTCGGTTTCCCTGGGGTCCGCAGGCTGGTGCGTCCGATTTCCTCCCCGTTTTCACAGGCCACGGCCACCAGTTCCCCGGGCTCGTACACAGTATGAAACTGTGTCTCAAAATGTGTGTCCTTGCCACAGGCCTGCTTTCCAAGAGATTTCCCATTCCTGAATAATTCGACCGTATCGCCCCCTGCATAGACCTGGATCATGATGGGCTTCCCTTCCTGGCCTTCATAAGAATAACAGAACGTACAATCCGTAAAGCGCCACGGGCCGAAGTTGCGCGGGATTCCATAGCTTGCCGGGTTCTGTACGGCAATGCAGGGCTGTTTTGTCAGTCCGAATACGATTTCCCGGTAGTAAGAAACAGGACGGCGGTTGCCGATGACCGAGATGTCCCCGCCTGTGTTCATCAGATCCGGGTACACCGACGATACCTCGCCCAGATAGTCCCATCCGGTCCAGGTAAAATCCCCGATCACCGCCGGGCACCGGGTAATGGCGTCCCAGTTCTCTGCAATCTGCTTGGGATAGGTTTCCGTCCCCACCATCACACGATCCGCATATTGGGCGGCGTCTTTCAGGTAGCGGGAGGTCATATAGTTGTAGCCGATCACGTCCATGGTGGTCTCCAGCTTTTCCAAAATCCCGCTTAAAATGGGATGCGAAACGATCCCCGGCATATCCCGTTCCATGGCCGCCATGAATACATTTACGTCCCCTTTTCCGGTATCGGCTTCTCCATGGGTCATATCATCCACAATCTTTGCCAGCCCGTCCCCTGCCGCAAACGCCCCGTTGATCCCGTTGGTGGTGAAGCGCGTCGGATCCAGCTCATGGAACCTGTCGCTGAGCATCCGGCTGGTCTCGAACCCCTTTTCCGTACAAATCTCAAAAATCTCATTTCCGGTAGAATAGAGTACCACGGAAGGATGGTTGTAATCCGCGTCTACCATATGCCCGATATCGCCCGCCCAGCTCCGCTCAAAATCAATGGCG
>CATKXE010000013.1 GCA_949840465.1 uncultured Lachnospiraceae bacterium
CACAAGGTTATCCGCAAAATCTTTTTCTGCATACCATTTGGAATCCCAGTCTTTGATAATACCGACCCTTAAGCCGTGAGGATTAACTTTCTGTCCCATTATTTCCCTCCTTATCTCTCATTCAGCACGATTCTGATATGGCTCATTCTCTTTTCGATCCTGTAAGCCCTGCCCTGTGCCCTTGGTCTGATTCTTTTCATTGTCGGTCCTTTATTTGCATAACACTCTTCAATATAAAGATTATCAACACTCATACCGTTGTTATATTCAGCATTTGCAATCGCTGATTTCAACAGCTTCTCTATGATTCTGGAAGCATTTCTCGGATTATAAGCTAAAATACCAAGAGCCGTCTTCACATCCTTGCCTCTGATTGCATCCAACACAAAACATGCTTTCTGAACGGGTACGCGGGCATAGGAAATCTTTGCTGATGGCCGTGTATCTTTCTGCTCATTTCTTTCTCTTTTGATCTGGGATCTATGTCCTTTTGCCATGGATGAACCCTCCTTTCAAATTGCGTGATCTTATCTGACTTTTGATTTCTTCTCGTCTTTGCCATGTCCTCTGTATGTCCTGGTTGCCACGAACTCGCCGAGCTTGTGGCCGACCATATCTTCTGTAACATATACCGGCACATGTCTTCTTCCGTCATGTACTGCAAATGTATGGCCTACAAATGACGGGAAGATTGTGGAGCGGCGTGACCATGTCTTTATAACTGATTTATCGCCAGAAGCATTCATAGCGTCTACTTTTTTCAGTAAGCTTTCGTCTGCAAATGGTCCTTTTTTAAGTGAACGAGCCATAGGTTCTAACCTCCTTGTAAACTAATTATTTGATAGCTTTTCCGTCTCTTCTTCTTACGATCAGCTTGTTAGAAGCCTTGTTTTTCTTACGCGTCTTCAAGCCGAGCGCCGGTTTGCCCCACGGTGTGGACGGGCCTGGACGGCCGATACCGGTCTTACCTTCGCCGCCGCCATGGGGATGGTCGTTCGGGTTCATAACGGAACCACGTACGGTCGGCCGAAATCCCATGTGACGTTTACGTCCGGCTTTTCCTATATTGATCAGGTTGTGTTCTCCATTGCCTACAACACCCACGGACGCCCTGCAGACGATCGGAACCATACGCATCTCGCCGGATGGAAGACGAAGTGTTGCATACTTTCCTTCCTTTGCCATAAGCTGTGCGCTGTTGCCTGCGGAACGTACAAGCTGTCCGCCTTTTCCCGGATATAACTCAATGTTGTGGATCTGTGTACCAACCGGAATCTCGGAAAGCGGCAGGCAGTTTCCTACCCTGACTTCTGCCTCCGGCCCGTTCATAACCTTCATTCCGTCTTTCAATCCCTCCGGTGCAAGGATATAAGCCTTTTCGCCGTCTGCGTAGCAGATCAATGCGATGTTGGCTGTCCTGTTCGGATCATATTCGATTCCGATCACCTTTGCCGGAATGCCGTCTTTATTCCTCTTAAAATCGATAACTCTATATTTTCTTTTTGCGCCGCCTCCGCGGTGTCTTACTGTGATTTTACCCTGATTGTTACGTCCGGCTACTCTCTTCATGGAAACCAGAAGGGATTTCTCAGGAGTCTTCTTTGTAATCTCAGAGAAATCAGAACCAGTCATCTGTCTTCTGGAAGGTGTATATGGGTTATAAGTTTTGATTCCCATTACTGTCTCTCCTTTCATATTAAACACTTAACGAGGTTTTTTCGAGTTTCGTGTTTAAATGCACCCAATCCGCTTAACGAGGTCTTTTCGAGTTTCGCGGCTGTGGCGCTTCCTTATTCTAAACACTTAACGAAGTCTTTTCCTTTTTACAAACCTTCAAAAATTTCAATATCTGCGCTGTCCTCTGTCAACTGTACGATCGCTTTCTTGGTCCTGGCAGTTTTTCCGTAAACCATACCGCGTCTCTTTTTCTTACCGTCAAGGTTCATCGTGTTGACGCCCTTTACCTTTGTTCCTGAGAACATCTTCTCAACAGCTTCTTTTACCTGAGATTTTGTAGCTTCTGTGTGTACAAGAAATGTGTACTTCTTATCAGCCATCATCTCCATGCTTTTTTCTGTGATAACCGGTTTAAGGATTACATCATAATATTTAATATCAGCCATTATGCGTACACCTCCTCAATCGTTGCAACAACAGCTTTTGTGGTAACCACTGTGTTGTATTTCAAAATATCATATACATTGATCGTATTGGTGCGTGCAGTCTTTACATCCGGGATATTCCTTGCGGAAAGCTCCACGTTCTTGTTGTCGTCTTCCAACACGACCAGCGCCTTGTCGATATTCAGGTTATTCAATACTTCCTGAAACTTCTTTGTCTTAATCTCGTCAAACTTCATCTCGTCGATGACGATAAATTTCTTCTCTTCTACCCTGGATGAAAGCGCAGACTTCAACGCCGCCCTTTTCTCCTTCTTATTCATCTTTACGGAATAGTCTCTCGGAACCGGGGCAAATACCACGCCGCCGCCTGTCCACTGCGGAGCCCTTGTAGAACCCTGCCTTGCATGGCCTGTTCCCTTTTGTCTCCATGGCTTTCTTCCGCCTCCGGATACTTCAGAACGTGTCTTTGCTTTCTGTGTTCCCTGACGCTTATTCGCCAGCTGGCTCACAACTGCCTTGTGCACAAGATGATCATTGACCTCAACGCCGAACACGTCATCGCTCAGGTCCATTGTGCCAACTTCTTTACCTTCGATATTATAAACAGATACTGTTGCCATCTGTGTGTTCCTCCTTTCTTGATTGTCAGATTATTTTGCAGACTTCACGGTTTCCTTAATCGTTACAAGACCTTTCCTGGGTCCCGGAACAGAACCCTTCACCAACAGCAGATTGTTCTCTGCATCTACCCTGATGACCTCAAGATTCTGGACTGTGATCTGCTTGTTGCCCATCTGACCCGGCATCTTCTTTCCTTTGAATACTTTACTCGGATCGGATGCCGCACCGTTGGAGCCGGCATGGCGGTGATACTTGGAACCATGGGTCATTGGCCCCCGGCTCTGTCCATGACGCTTGATTGCCCCCTGAAATCCCTTACCTTTTGAGATCGCGGTTGCATCCACCTTGTCTCCTACGGAAAAAATATCGGCCTTGATTTCCTGAGCCGGCGCATATTCTTCTGCATTCTCAAACAAGAATTCCCTTACGAACTGCTTGCCGGAAACCCCGGCCTTCTGAAAATGACCCATCTCAGCCTTCGTCACGCCGTTCCTGTGTACGATTTCCTTTTTACCGCTCTTGTCCTTGTTGACAATCTTCTCTTTCTTGTCGACAAAGCCCACCTGAACCGCGCTGTAGCCGTCATTTTCTACGGTTTTGACCTGTGTCACTACACAGGGGCCTGCCTGTAGTACGGTTACAGGAATCAGGACGCCGTCTTCATCAAAAATCTGGGTCATACCAACCTTTGTAGCCAAAATAGCTTTCTTCATTATAATTACCTCCTGTGATTTACAGCGGAGCACAGTATAAAATGTGCTCATCCTAAATGATAGGATTCTGCTTCATGAATTACTTACTTTTCATCTTGATATCAATATACACGCCTGCCGGCATCTCCAGCCTGGACAGTGCGTCAACCGTCTTCTGGGTCGGTGTGATGATATCAATCAGTCTTTTATGAGTCCTCTGCTCGAACTGCTCCCTGGAATCCTTGTACTTGTGTACAGCCCTTAAGATTGTAACAACTTCCTTCTTCGTCGGAAGCGGAACCGGGCCGCTCACCTGAGATCCGTTTTTCTTAACAGTTTCGATGATTTTTCTGGCTGATGCATCCACAAGCTGATGATCGTATGCCTTCAATGTGATTCTCATTACTTGACTTGCCATAAAAAAAGTCGCCTCCTTTTCGTACTATTCACTTCAGTACGACAAGCGGTGACTGTACACTCTCCCGTGTGTGTCGTGAGAAACATACACGTTGTTTCATACCCTTACCTGATGGTAAGCAGTAATCAGTTATGATTCGTACAGTGACTTGTCGCCAGTTTCCTAACTTGACATTCGCTCCACGGAAAACCTGCCATCCTGTGCAACTCCCACAATCGGCAGCAACCTCGCGCTTCACAGCTATCATGCCACAGCGTTGTTATTATAACGAATCCAACTATATAATTCAAGTACTTTTTTCCATTTTTTAATATTTTTTTTACTTTTATGCAAAGAATCTATCCATATTTCAAAATATAATCTTGATTTTGAGGCGGGAACTGCGCAAAGAGAACCGGGAACGCCGTTCATACATCCCCGGTTCTCTTTTTGGGCAGTATAATGAAGCTGCCGATTATTTTGCGAAAATGCCTTCGCCTTTAATGCTCTTCATCATCGTCTTCGATGAGGCCGCCGGCCATGACCCGCTGCGCATCGTGGAATCTCTGCGCCTGCATCTGCTCTTCCGCCGTCGCCTTCTGGAATTCAATGGGCTGGTTCAGCACGATCTGCGGATAAGGTATGTTGATATCATATTTATCAAAGATCAATTTCATCTCCCGGTTCAGATCCCGTTCCATCTGAATCCTGTCCGCCTCTGAACAGAGCACCATCACGCGGATGTTCACGCTGTTATCGCCGAGTGAAATGACGCCTTTGTAGAACGGCCCGTCGATAATGTTGGGCAGATGCGTCCTGATATTCGGGAATTCTTTTTCCAGAACATTTTCCACACGTTCCAGAGATTCTCCATATTCAATCCCTACATCCACCCAGGCATAAGAATATTCTCTGGTCATATTGATCACGCCGCAGACGTCGCTGTTGCTGATAATTTTGATATTCTTGCTTCCGTCTTCTATCTTGGTGGTACGCACGCCGATCTCAACAACCTTTCCACGAAAATCACCGATTGTGACAATATCCCCCACCTGAAATTCCCCTTCAAATATAATGAACAGCCCGGCCAGGATATCCGATACAAGCCTCTGGGCGCCCAGCCCGACCACCAGCGTCAGGATTCCGGCGGAAGCGAGAAGCGTTTTTGTATCGATTCCAAACAATGCAAGACAGTAATACAGGACAAGAATCACAGACATATATTTCAACAGGTTGTGCAGCAGGCGGCAGACGGTTTCCCCTTTTGCCCCCAGTACTTTCGATAAAATCTGGAGCAGCTTCTGCACAAGCATCGTCACTACACTGGCCACGCATACGATCATGATACTGCTCGTAAACGCAAAGATATTGAGGCCCCTTGCCCATTTGCCGTCCAGTACATATACAAAGATCGAACTGCTGTCAAACACCTGATCGCGCATCAGTATCGCGGCAAAGATCAATGCCGCCAATACGGACAGCAATATCTTCAATACGACAAGCATCCGCTGCTCCGGCGTTTTTTCACTCCATTTTACAATCCTGTTTTCCCAACGGCTGGAAGCAGAGCTTGTCCTGCGGACCCTTTTATCCGGCATCTCGATATCGATCATCCCGCCGGAAGCATCCGCCTTTTTCGGTTCTTCCCCTTCCGTACCCTGCATGCTGACCGTAAGCAGCACAAATACAAACAAGAGCGTGACCACGCTGGCCAGAACAGAGGCCACGGTAATCGGAAGACGCTTTCCCTGCACCATGCCCGCCGGAACTGCCGCATACACATAATAGTCTTTGGTTTCCAGGGAAGAAACATAATAATCGTTCTTTCCCAACGCAATAAAACCTGCATATCCGTCTGATAGCTGCGTTTTTTTCAGACCATATTTTGCCGTATCTTTGCCGATCAGCCTGCTGTCCGGATGGTACGCGAATTTCCCGTCTTCTTTGCCGACGGCAAAAATGATTCCTCCTTTGCCGACTTTGACCCCCTGCAGGATCTTGTCAATCTGCATGTTCGAAACCGTTTCCTCCAGTTTTTCAGGCAGGATGCTGATCTCCGCGATGCCGGCCGCCTTTCCCTGGCTGTCGCACAGGGTAACCCCGATATATTGGCGGTATTCCCCCGTCGTATCATCCTCCCTTGCTTCCTGGATGTGATATGCGCTTCCTTTAAGCAGGCTGCGGAATTCATAGGACTGGTCTTTTGGATCCTCGCTTAGCACAAAATCCCCCAGGATGGCGTCTGTGGCAATCTGCTTTCCCGTCTCATCGAAAATATGGATTGACTTTATGTCCAGAATCCCGCTCAGTATGGCGAGTGTATCATGCTCTGCAAGCTCCGGCTTTTTTTCGATCATATACGCCGTAATGCGGCACTTATTCAAATATCGTTCATCATACTGTTCTTTGACCGCATCCCGTTCCTTCGTATACTGGCTGATCTTTTTCTCCACCTCTTCCACGCGCTGTGTATTACTCATGGATTGTCTGGAAAGAGAAAAGAGCGTCTGCATATAAAAAGAAATCAGGAGAATACAGATCAACCCTACCAGTGAGATTGTCCCGATCTTCCGGCCTACCACATGGTTGTAATAAAAATTTCCAAACAGCTTTTTCCGGTCTGACTGTTTCTCCTCATCCAGCAGAAAAACGCATAGGTAATAACAAGCGTTATTACTGCAAAATAGATAAACAGAATAATGGCGACGGTTGTATTTCTTGACGCCAGAATTTCCTCCGATGTGACCGCGCACACGATATAAGCATCCTCCACCCTGGTCACGCCGCAGAACAGTTTCTGCCCGTCAACGGCCATCCACTCAAACCTGTTTTTCTCCAGATTTTCAACGGAAACGCCGTTGGTCAGAGAATCCTTGCCGACCAGAGACTCATTCGGATGATAAAGGAATGTATAATCCTTTGCAGAGACCGCAAACGCAAATCCATCCAGCCCGATATTGACATTTTCGAGAATACTGCCCCAGGAAGAAATTCCGGACAGCAGCGCCTTTAGTTCTTTCGGATCCTGTTCAATGACGACCATAGCGTCTCTCGTAATCCCCGCCCCATAATAACGGAAGCTCCTGCCGTCTCTTTCCACCTCAAAAGCGCCGGGCGCTTTTTCAGTATTCAAGGCAAGGCGGAGCTGGTTATACCTTTCATAAGAAAAATCCGCCGTACTTTCTCCTGCCTGCGCAAGGATCTCCCCCTCTCGGTTTATGATCATAATATTGCTGACATCCAAAAGTTTCCGGCATTCTTTCATATTCGTATCCGTATACCCCGACATCACCTGATTTTTAAACATAAAGGCAGCGCTTTCTGCCTTTGATGCATAAATCTCATCATAGGAATCCATGCTCTGCCGTGCGGACATACGCGCATTTTCCACCAGCGTCTCCATCTCGTCCAGATTCCCCTGTGTGTCCTTCTTTTGTTCATTGACAGACAAGTTGGTCTGAAGGACGGTTAAAAAAAGCCCCAGCATGATAAGGCAAAGTATCTCCACCAGAATCATCAGAACCGCTTTTTTTCTTTTGTTCTTAAACATATCCATCCCCCCTAATCCCATTTATCAATGAATCCGGCGATCGTCCCGTCGTCCAGCATCTCACTGACCGCATCGGCTATGGGCTTGCTCAGGGCGGAATCTTTCACAGTCGCCACGCCATATTGCTGCTCTGCAACGGAAAGCTCTAAAAACCTTCTGTCCTCATTCATATATGTAAGTGCAATACAGGAGTCCATACATGCCGCATCCACGATCCCCTCTTCCAGATACGCCGACAATTCACTGTAGGACTCCGCTTTTAACACTCTCGCGCCTTCATACACGGTCTCGGTTTCTGTGTTGGAAACTACCGTCTCCGTGATCAAAGAAAGCTCGAATAACTTCCCGGCCAAAAGCGGCCCTGCATTGGAACCGTTCATAATCCCGATGGTTTTATTTTTCAGCTGCCGCGGCGTATGGATCAGCGACGATGCCTCTGTCATAATTCTTGTCTCATCAATATAATACGGCTCTGAGAAATCCAGATTTTCCCTCCGCGTGTCCGCCGCAGAATAGGCGGCGATTATACAGTCCACCTTCCCGTCCAAAAGCATCTCTTTCCGATTGTCCGGCTTTACGGTGACGAATTCTGCCGTGGCATATCCAAGCCTTTGGGCAAGCTCCTCCGCAATATCAATCTCCAGCCCGTAATATTTTCCGGTCTCCTCGTTAAAATATCCGAAATTCATAATGTCGGCCCTGACCCCGATCCTGAGCACACCGGATTTTTTCTCTGTGCACCCCGTAGCTATAAGCATCAGGATAGCTGCTGCTGCCAAAAGCCTGTACAGCTTCGTTTTTCTTTCGTCCATCCTTTTTCTCCTTCCCTGGCATCCGTATGTCCGTCTGGTTCCTGGCCTTGCAGGAGTAAAAGACCCCGCAGCAAGCTGACGGAGCGTCAAATTTCCAGCGCATCAGGCTGCGGGGTCTTTGGTCTGCACTCCGTTTCGGTCGTTGCCGTGACAAGCCCGCCGGCGCTTGTCCGGCAACCCTCGCGGCAGCAGCCAACCCATACAAGCATGGATTTGGCCCGCTGCCCCTGTCGATATCCGCTACTCTTCATCCGCCGGATCAATCTGCTTTGCCTGAAATACATTTTCCTCTATTCCTGCCGCGGTCATATCCGCGGTAACCTTTACTTTCAATCCAACCTGCAGGCTGTCCAGATTTACAGACGCTCCCTCCTTGATAAATGTCATGACCGCATCGTCCTCTGTCCTGATCGTGACCGTGTTCATCGTAGCGTCAACAATCTCCCCAACATACAGGGCATCTTTTGCTCCTTCATTGGGATCGGAATCCTGTACCTTGATGACGATAAGCTCCTCCAACCTCTCCAGGCTTCCTATATAAGTCACTACGACCGTATTGCCGGTCTGGATCCCGTTGGCATATTCATGCTCTGCATCCATGATATTGAAGATGTACTCCTGTCCCTCCGCTGCGACCGTCACCGTATTCATACTGACATCAAGCACGGTCCCTTCCAGCGCCTGCACTTCCTGCTGCGCTCCTTGTGAAGGTTCCGGGGTTTCCGGCTGCCCTGAAAGCTGCACGTCGGGACGCGGTGTGATGGGCTGCGGTTCATTTCCTGCCTGTAAGGTCGCCGGAGCTTCCCCGTTTGTCTTCGCTGCCGGAGCATCCTCCTTCGGTTTTTCTGTGGTCAGATATTCCCCGTAAATATAGGCGTCCCTATCGGCATACAGGACTCTGGACCATCCATTCTCACAGACGCCCGTGCGCCTGATAGAACTTCCCTTTGCGAGAGAGCCCAGCACCTTTGAATCCGTTGTATAGGATTCCCGTATGTAAACTCCCGCCGTTGCATATACGGTCTCGTCCACGGCTCTGATGTCCATCTGCTTCTGCTCTTCCCTGACCACATTCGGATCGTCATCCGTAATTTTGACCACCGTAATATTCTTTGTATCTGTCCCCTGAAGTTCCCCGATATAGGTCACCACAATCCAGTTTCCTTCCCGGATCCCGTTTTTAAATTCATGCCTGCAGTTATTTGAATTGAATTTCAGTTCTTTACCGTCATTCTGCCGGATCGTAATCGTATTCTCCGTCAGGCCCACAAGGGTGCCTACCGCCTGTTTCCCGGTCTGCTGCCCGTTATTTCCGCAGTCTTCTACACTGGTCACTTTCACCCTGGAGGCGTCCTTTCCCTCCAGTTCGCCTTCATAGTAAATGACAATCTGATCCCCGGAGCGCATATTTCGTGTATTGATCACTGCATCAGACACGTCAAATGTATAGTCCTCCCCTGCCTCCCGGGCGATCAGCGTCCTTCCCTCAAAGCTGACAAGGGTTCCCTCCATCTGCCCTTTGCTCTCCACAATGACCTCCGGCTCTTTCTTCTCTTCCTTCTTCTGGCATCCGAACAGCGAAAACGCACAGGCCAAAACTACCCCTGACGCGATCACTGTCCACCCTCTTACACGTTTTTTCATAATGTTTTCTCCTGGCTTTTACGACTTTTGATTTAAGGATACGCCATAAAGATACAATACCGGCAGCACCAGACTTAATATGGCGCTGACAACGCCTGAGATGACCGAACCGCCCTGCAATATGGAAGCGTAACAGTTTACAGCTCCTGCGATGATTGAGACAATGAGAAGTATGGATCCCCACTTTTTCAAATCTTTTGCGGCCTCTTTCCTGTCACATCCCTTAATTCCCTTTGCCGCCGCTATGAACTGCATCAGCGCAAAAATCGTATAGGCCGCCGCCAGCGCAACGACGAGCCATCCCAGGCTTTCCCCCTCTTTCAAGGTCCCATAGGTTAAAAACACACCAAAGACCAGATAAACCACAATGCTCACAGCGCCTCCGACTACCATTAAAATGCTGGGAATCCTGATAAAATTTTTTCCTGGCATAAAAAATGCCCCCTTTCCTTTTTTTACTTTTTTAAATTAGCATATTTGAATGGAAATAAAAGCCTTATTACCGATATCGCATTTTTTTTACCGCTTGCACCGCAGCCAAACAGCAACCTCTGTAAGCCCAATACAAACCAGAACTTGTACTTGACATTTCTTATAAAAGACTGCTATACTCAAGACCGCCAGAATTTGCAATGCTGCATATGTCAGAAGCATGGCTGACGGTTTTTCGTTATCACACACAGCTGTAAACGGATTCGGTATGCAGTATGAATGAAAATGATAATGTATGATTCCAGAATATGAAAGCACGTTTGAAAACGCATTGCCAACGCAATTTTCAAACATGCCTCAGGAAAGGATTTTTTAATATGTGGATTGCAGATCAATGGAAAGATTATGAAGTGATAGACTGTTCAAAGGGAGAAAAACTGGAACGTTGGGGAGACTATTTTCTTATCCGCCCCGACCCGCAGGTTATCTGGGAGACCCCCAGAAGCGATTCCAGATGGAGCCGACGCAGCGGGCATTATCACCGCAGCAAAAAAGGCGGCGGGGAATGGGAATTTTTCGGCCTCCCCAGGCAATGGCAGATCCATTACCGGAATCTGACCTTCAACCTGAAGCCCTTCAGCTTTAAACACACAGGGCTGTTTCCGGAACAGGCGGCCAACTGGGACTGGTTTACAGAACGGATCCGCAATGCCGGGCGTCCCATAAAAGTGCTGAACCTTTTTGCCTACACCGGAGGCGCAACACTGGCCGCAGCGGCAGCAGGCGCGCAGGTTACCCACGTAGACGCTTCCAAAGGCATGGTGGCATGGGCGAAGGAAAACGCCCTATCCTCCGGCTTAAAGGACGCCCCCATCCGCTGGCTGGTGGACGACTGTGTAAAATTTGTAGAACGTGAGATACGGCGTAAAAACAGCTACGACGCAGTCATTATGGATCCGCCTTCTTACGGCCGGGGGCCTAAAGGGGAGATCTGGAAAATCGAAGATATGATCCACCCCCTCATCAGGCTGTGTACGCAGGTTTTATCGGAAAATCCGCTTTTTTTTCTGGTCAATTCCTACACCACCGGATTGGCGCCCGCAGTACTGACTTATATGATCGCAACAGAACTGGCTCCCTTAAAGGGTACGGTGGAATCCCAGGAGATCGGGCTTCCGGTGAAAAATACCGGCCTTGTCCTGCCCTGCGGAGCCTCCGGCCGCTGGACGCATTTGGGGACTTAACCCTATTTTCCCTCCTGCATGGAAATATACTGGCAGGCTGCCAGCGCTGCTACAGCTCCGTCCGCCGCCGCGGTCGTGAGCTGGCGCACCTCCTTGGTGCGGCAGTCTCCTGCGGCAAAAATCCCCGGCACGGAAGTCAGGCAATCCTCACCTGCCTGCACAAACCCGGAAGGATCCAGCTGCACGATATCTGCAAACGCCTCGTTTTTGGGAACCTGTCCGATGGCCACAAACACTCCTGACACCGGAATCTGAAACTCTTCCCCTGTCTTCTTATTATTTAATACGAGCCCTTCTACCATGGCTTCTCCAAGAATATCCTTCACCACCGCACTCAGGACAAACTCTACATTCTCCTTCCTTTTGAGCGGCTCCACCAGGCCGGCTTCCCCGCGGAACTCATCCCTGCGGTGTATAAGATACACCTTATTGCAGTAATTGGAAAGAAATTCCGCATCCTGCAGCGCGGTATTTCCGCCCCCCACCACAGCGACATCTTTCCCTTTAAAAAACGCCCCGTCACAGGTGGCACAGTAGGACACCCCCGCTCCCATCAGCTTTTCTTCTTTTTCAAGGCCCAGATGACGGTGGGTTACCCCTGTGGCAATGATGACTGTCCGGCATGGGTATTCCTTTCCCTTTGTCTCAATCACCTTGATCCCATTCTCTTTTCGGATCCCCCTGGCTTCTTCTAATTCCGTCTCGGCTCCCAGGCTCATCGCCTGATCCAACAGGTTCATAGAAAATTCCGCGCCGCTGACACTGGCAATCCCCGGATAATTCTCTACCTTTGGAGAAACCGTGATCTGTCCCCCATAGTTCATTCCTTCAATGATGACGGTCCGCTTCCCGGCGCGCTGGCCATAAACCGCCGCCGTCATCCCGGCGGTTCCTCCGCCTATAATTCCAATATCATACATCTCTTATCATCCTCCTTCATTCCTGATCTCTGTCCTTTATGCAGCTCAGCCATATCATGAGGCTCTCTGCAATCTCCTGTTCCCAGAGGGCAGCCTTCTATTCCAACAGAACGCCTCCGGCAGAATATCCCCTCTATATGGAATACGCAGGCGCCCTTTTCAGGAGCCTGCGTATTCCATCCAGTTTCTATCATCACACGGTAAACGGCTCTGCCCGCAAATACTCCTGCTATTTTGCAAAAAACAGGTGATTCCCAACAGTTCCTTACTCTTTATTATTCTCCGCATAGGCTTTAATATTCGACGCATTTGCCATCTTTTCCACTTTATCCCCGTTAACAACCACAAGGGTAGGCGCCTGCATGACGCCATATTTTTTCACCAGTTCCTCATTCTCCTCCGCGTCTACAAGCTCGTAAGAAATATGGGCATTTTCCAGAGACTTCGTGGCAATCCGGCAGTTCGGGCAAGTCTTTGTGGTAAATAAAATTGCTTTCATCCCCTTCTCCGGCATGCCCCCCAGCTGTGCCTTGTCTTTCTGCTTCAAAGGCTTTGCCTGAAGCTTGCTCTGGGAATCCGAAACGCGGTACTCATAGTTCAGTTCCTTATCCGTATCCTTATGAACCACCGAGCGGACTGCATCTGACAGAGTATATACCTTCCGTTCCTTAAATTCCTGTGCCTTGCCGTCATTCCAGTTCTTGACCGGACGGTAATACCCGGTGATACGGCTGTACACCTCCGTCTCTTCCCCACAGAAAGGACAGGTATATTGCTCACCCCTGATGTATCCGTGATTCTTGCAGATAGAATAGGTAGGCGACATCGTATAGTATGGCAGCTTATAATTCTCTGCTATCTTTCTCACCAATGCTGCCGCAGCCTTCCAGCCTGGAAGCTTTTCTCCCAGGAAGGTATGGAATACGGTTCCTGATGTATACAAAGTCTGTAATTCATCCTGAATATCCAGCGCTTCAAACACATCCTCCGTATATCCTACCGGTAGATGGGAGCTGTTCGTATAGTATGGCGTCCCGCACTCCTCCGCTGCCGTAATGATATCCGGGAACTGTTCCACATCGTGCTTTGCAAGACGGTATGTGGTGGACTCTGCCGGGGTTGCTTCCAGATTGTAGAGATCCCCGTACTTCTCCTGATAATCCGCCAGCCGTTCCCTCATATGGTTCAATACATCTTTTGTAAACCGCTGCGTCTCGGGGTGCGTCATATCCTTTTTCAGCCATTTTGCGTTCAATCCGGCCTCATTCATCCCCACCAGCCCGATCGTAGAAAAATGATTGTCAAAGGAGCCCAAATAACGCTTTGTATACGGATACAGCCCTTCCTCCATGAGTTTGGAAATAACCTCCCTCTTAATATGGAGAGAACGCGCCGACACATCCATCAGCCGATCCAGCCTGCTGTAAAATTCTTCTTCATTCTCAGACAGGTATGCAATTCTTGGCATATTGATAGTCACAACGCCTACGGAACCAGTGCTTTCCCCGCTTCCGAAGAACCCGCCGGATTTTTTGCGCAGTTCCCGGAGATCCAATCTCAGACGGCAGCACATGCTCCGCACGTCGCTGGGCTCCATATCGCTGTTGATATAATTTGAAAAATAGGGTGTCCCGTATTTTGCCGTCATCTCAAAGAGCAGACGGTTGTTCTCTGTCTCTGACCAGTCAAAATCACTGGTGATGGAGTAGGTCGGAATCGGATACTGGAATCCTCTGCCGTCTGCATCGCCCTCGATCATGGTCTCGATGAACGCCTTATTGATCATATCCATCTCTTTTTTACAGTCCCCATAGGTAAAGTCCTGATCAACCCCTCCCACGATCGCCGGAAGATTCGCCAGGTCGCCCGGCACGGTCCAGTCCAGTGTAATATTGGAAAACGGAGACTGTGTTCCCCATCTGGATGGGATATTTACACCAAATACGAAGGATTCGATACACTTCTTCACCTCTGGATATGTCAGGTGATCCACTTTCACAAACGGCGCAAGGTAAGTGTCGAAGGAAGAAAATGCCTGCGCGCCCGCCCACTCATTCTGCATAATGCCAAGGAAATTCACCATCTGGTTGCAGAGCACGCTCAAATGCCTTGCAGGCGCGGCGGTAATCCGTCCGGGAATGCCTCCTAAGCCTTCCCTGATCAACTGCTTCAAAGACCACCCCGCGCAATATCCGGTCAGCATAGACAGGTCATGGAGGTGAATATCCGCATTCTTATGAGCCTGTGCGATCTCATCATCATAAATCTCTGACAGCCAGTAATTTGCCGTGATGGCGCCGGAATTACTCAAAATCAGGCCTCCCACGGAATAGGTCACGGTAGAATTCTCCTTTACCCGCCAGTCTGTCACCCTGACATAGCTGTCCACGATATCTTTATAATCCAGCAATGTGGAATTTAAATTCCGGATCTTTTCTCTCTGCTTCCTGTATAAAATATATCCTTTCGCGACATCTGCATAGCCGGCCCGGATCAGCATCGACTCCACACTGTCCTGAATATCCTCCACGGATATAAGTCCTTTCGTAATCTTCGGCTCAAAATCCGCCGTCACCTTCAACGCCAGCAGATCGATGATGTCCTGATTATACTCTTTCTCCTTTGCCTCGAACGCCTTGCGGATTGCTTCGCTGATCTTAGACAGATCAAACGCAGCGATTTTACCGTCTCTTTTTGTGACCTGATACATGTTCCATGCTCCCCTTTCTGTATTCTGCGCTCTGAAATCACGGCTCTTTATGCAGGAATTTATCCTTCGTAATTTTGTCGGGGTTACTTTCCTACCATTCCTAAAACCCTTGATATCCAACTCTTCAGATAAGCTTTGCCCGGCAATCTCTGACGGGCATTTTAGAACATTCTAACATCATAGAGAATTTCTGTCAACACCCAAAAGCAACAATATCTTGTGTCTCATTTCATCCTGTCGACTAGATATTGTTGCTTTTGTTTTTTAAAATATTCTGTCTATAATCAGTTACCATGTCGAAAACACTGTAATTCTCACGGATCACAAGCTTCTCCACAAAATTTTTCAGAATTGCGGGACAACTCTCTTCTTACTGTCCGCACCCCCTATTCCATCCCCCGAAGTTCGGCATTCGGCACATTCCGCCGTACCACCTCCAGCGCCTGTATCAGAATGTCTTTTGTATATGCCCTGAGTCCCGGACGGATCAGATCGCCGGAGTCCTGAAAATTCTGCAGATAATATCTCCCGGCTCCTTTAATCCAACGGCCAATGGAAGCAAAGTCTTCCCTCTTATGGAATTCTCTGACCACGGTTGTACGAAATTCATAGGAAACGATGCCTGACAGCAAAAAATCCACACTCCGAAAGACCTCCTCCATATTATACTCTGCAATCCCGATTGTAATACCATATTTTCCCGGAGCATTTTTAATATCCATGGCCACATAATCCAAAAGCCGAGCCTCTACAAGGTGCCGCAGCAGACGAAAGTTGCTTCCATTTGTATCCAGCTTCACAAAATATCCCATTTCTTTGACCTGAGAAATGAATTTCTCCAGATCCGGCTGCAGCAGAGGCTCTCCTCCCGAAATGCAGATTCCGTCCAATACGCCCAGACGCTTTTTCAAAAACGACAGCACCTGCTCCATGGGGAGATTCCTTCCCATATCAATATGGGAGACCAATGATGCATTGTGGCAGAATGGGCATCGGAAATTACATCCTGCCGTAAATATCGTACATGCCACTTTTTCCGGATAATCCAAAAGCGTCAGTTTCTGCAAACCCTGTATATTCATTGCGGATGCCCCCTCTCTTTTCATTTGTGGATATTTTCAAACCCCCGGCGTCTGCGCGGCCTGCCTTTCTGGCAAATATTTTTACAGTTTCTCAGACAGGTCTGCGCAGGCTCTCATCGCCTCGATCAATGCACTGCGGAACCCTTTTTGCTCCAGGATACGGACAGCCTCTATCGTGGTTCCCGCCGGAGAGCAGACCATGTCTTTTAACTCTCCCGGATGCTTCCCTGTCTCCAAGACCATCTTCGCGCTCCCGTATACCGCCTGGGCAGCAAACCTATATGCCAGAGGCCGGGGCATCCCTTCCGCAACCGCGGCGTCCGCCATGGCCTCGATCATCATAAATACATAGGCCGGGGAGCTGCCGCTTACGGATACCACTGCATCCATCAGCCGCTCTTCCACCACTTCTGTCTTTCCAATCGTATTCAAAATACGCAGTACATATTCCAGTTCTTCCTTTTCCACCTCGGAACCTGGGCACACGGCAGTCATGCCTTCCCCCACCATTGCAGGGGTGTTGGGCATTGTGCGGATTAATTTCAGTTTTTTCCCAAACTGCTCCTCCAGCCATTCAAGGGTCTTGCCCGGTGCAATAGTGATCACTAGCTGCTCTTTTGTGACCTCCTCCCGGATTTCAGCTATAACCGCCGGATAAAACTGCGGTTTTACCGATAAAAAGAGAATTTCAGACTCCTTAGCCGCCTGCCTGTTATCCGGCGTCACATGGATGTTATACTTCCGCCGTACCCGTTCACGTCCCGCCTGCCGGGCGTCTGAACCGATGATCTCGTCAGGCCCGATCAGGCCTGAGGAGATGATTCCGCCTATGATGGCTCCCGCCATATTCCCTGTTCCTATAAACCCTAATTTCATTTTCTGTAATTACCTCCCTGGAAACCTTGATTTTACTGTTTTTATGATTTTTAGATAGTTTTTCATCTCACCTTGAAACTTCGTTCTTCCTTCAGCGGAATTTCCTTTGTATCCATCCATTCAATGGAGATAAACTGGTTATGGTTCAATCCTACGAGAAGCTTTTGGATCAAAGCCTCCCTTCCCTGTATCTCAAGGGTCACCGTGCCGTCCCATTCATTTTTTACCCATCCGGACAAGCCTAAAGAACGGGCCATATATTTTGCCGTATACCGGAACCCCACCCCCTGTACACGTCCGTGGAATGTGATATGCTTTCTTACCTCTGCCATGAACCCCTCACTTCTCCTTAAATCCTCAAAATACTGATATTTTTTGATTGCTTCCATGAAATATAGAATAAACTATATTTTGATAAAAAACGACTTTTCTGCTGATAGTATAACAATTTTAAGCCGCTGATTCAATGGTATTCTACAGTTTTTATCGGCAATCAGTTCTTCCAAAAACGAATTTTTTTGTTGTAATTCTTTTTTCTGCATGCTATAATCTACTTGTTCTGATTATAAAGGGCAGCACAAAAGGCTGTACCTGAGTAAAAAGGCGCATAGAATAGAACCGATGACTACAGATAAGAATATCCTCTTCCCCATGCCCTGGCGTGATAAAAAGAGCTTGCGGCAGGTCTCAGAGGCGGATTCTATGGCAGAAGGCAGATCTGCGCCCGGAACAGAACCGGGCGCTTTTTTATGCCCGCAATGCAGCGGGACAACCGGACAGGATTGCATGTCCTTTGGCGGATGCCGCGTGGATTTTTGACTGTCCACGGCGCCGCCGCATGGGTCTTATGTATTTTTATGTTGACTGCAGGGCTGCTACCCTGACAGTTTGGGAGGTTTCTATGGACACACGGATTGCTTTGATCGGAATTGTATTGAACAGCACGGAAGCGGTGGACGAACTGAACCATCTGCTGAGCCAGTATGGCAGTTACATCATCGGACGGATGGGCATCCCTTACCGGGAAAAAAATCTGTCCGTTATCAGTATCGCCATGGATGCGCCCGCCGACGCCATCAGCGCGCTTTCGGGAAAGCTTGGTATGCTGCCGGGCGTCAGCACGAAAACAATCTATGCGAAAAAATAGCAACGCTGCCGCGGCAAATTATTTTATAAAATGAAATCAGGAGGGAAAACGGATGTATGACGTAAATTCAAAAAGGGCAGATGATTTTATCAATCATGAAGAGATTCTGGATACACTGAAATATGCAGATGAGAACAAAGAAAACGGGGCGTTAATCGATTCCCTGATTGAAAAGGCAAAACTGCGTAAGGGACTGTCCCACCGGGAGGCTTCTGTCCTGCTTGCCTGTGAAATCGAAGAGAAGAACCAGGAAATCTTCCGGCTTGCAGAACAGATCAAAAAGGATTTCTACGGCAACCGGATCGTCATGTTCGCCCCGCTGTATCTTTCCAATTATTGTATCAACGGCTGTACCTACTGTCCCTACCATATGAAAAACAAGCACATTGCCCGGAAGAAACTGACTCAGGAAGAAATCCGCCGGGAGGTCATTGCATTGCAGGATATGGGACATAAACGCCTGGCGTTGGAAGCAGGCGAAGACCCGGTACATAATACCATGGAATACTATCTGGAGTGCATCAACACCATTTACGGCATTAAGCATAAAAACGGCGCCATCCGCCGTGTAAATATCAATATCGCCGCGACCACTGTAGATCATTACCGGCTTTTGAAGGAAGCCGGGATCGGAACCTACATCCTGTTCCAGGAAACCTACCACAAGGAAAGTTATCTAACTCTCCATCCTACGGGGCCGAAGCACGACTACAATTACCACACAGAGGCTATGGACCGCGCCATGGAAGGCGGCATTGATGATGTAGGCTTAGGCGTATTGTTCGGACTGGATAAATACCGCTATGAATTTGCAGGCCTGCTCATGCATGCGGAACATTTGGAAGCAGCTTTCGGCGTAGGCCCGCATACCATCAGCGTACCGCGCCTGAAACGCGCCGACGATATTGACCCGGGCCAGTTTGACAATGGAATCGATGACGATATCTTTGCGAAGCTGGTAGCCTGCATCCGGATTTCCGTACCGTACACAGGCATGATCATTTCCACCAGAGAAAACCAGACTACAAGAGAACGCGTCCTGCATCTGGGAATCTCCCAGATCAGCGGCGGTTCCAGAACCAGTGTAGGCGGCTACTACGAGCCGGAACCGGAAGACAAAAAATCAGAGCAGTTCGATGTCAGCGACACCCGCTCTCTGGATGAGGTGGTACGTTGGCTGATGCAGATGGATTACATCCCCAGCTTCTGTACCGCATGCTACCGGGAAGGACGTACCGGCGACCGTTTTATGTCCCTGTGCAAAAGCGGGCAGATCCAAAACTGCTGCCATCCCAATGCATTAATGACCCTAAAGGAATATCTCATGGACTACGCTTCCCCGGAAACAAAGGCGATCGGCGATAAACTGATTGAAAAGGAAGTCCTGAACGTACCCAATGAAAAAGCAAGATCCATAGTACTCGAAAACCTGCGCCTCATCGAGCAGGATAACCGGAGGGATTTCCGTTTCTGATAAACAGATTCTCGGACACTTTTGTGCCTGAGCTGCCGGAAACGCTCATAAAACAGAACGGGAGGAACGACACATGAGTTTAAATGCAGCACCATCCGCAGACCGCATCCATATCGGCATCTTTGGAAAAAGGAATGCCGGGAAATCCAGTATCATCAACGCCGTCACGAGCCAGAATCTGGCCATTGTATCTGATATCAGGGGAACCACCACTGACCCGGTCCAGAAAGCCATGGAGCTGCTTCCGCTAGGTCCGGTGGTACTCATCGATACCCCTGGTTTCGATGATGAAGGCGAACTGGGAGCGCTGCGGATCCAGAAAGCCTATCAGGTGTTAAATAAAACCGACATTGCCGTGCTGGTCGTTGACAGTACGGAGGGGCTGACTGCGCAGGACGAAAAAATCCTGAAGAAAATCCGGGAAAAGAAGATCCCCTACGTGGTTGCCTTCAACAAATCCGATCTCTGCAAAAGCCGTCAGGAGCTGGATTTCAAAGAGAACGACCCTATGGGGGGCTCCCTTCCCCCCCAAAACAAGATTTTGGTAAGCGCCGCAACAGGAGAACAGATCGGGGAATTAAAAGAACTGATTGCAAAACAGATTCCTTCCTGCAAGACAGAAAAACATATCGTCGCGAATCTCCTTAAGCCAAATGATTTTGTGGTTCTTGTCATTCCCATTGACAGCGCGGCTCCGAAAGGACGCCTGATCCTGCCCCAGCAACAGACGATTCGCGACATACTGGAAGCAGGCGCAACGGCTGTCGCGGTAAAAGAGACAGAACTCCCCGGGACGCTTGCCAGGCTGGGCGTAAGGCCCGCTCTGGTCATCACGGACAGCCAGGCATTTGAGAAGGTCTCAGCCGACGTCCCGCCGGAGATTCCGTTGACTTCGTTCTCAATCCTGTTTGCCAGATATAAAGGGAATTTAAAAACCGTCGTCCAGGGCGCCGCCATTCTGGATACGCTCCAAAACGGCGATACCATCCTTATCTGTGAAGGCTGTACCCACCACCGCCAGTGCGAGGATATCGGGACGGTAAAGCTGCCGGGATGGATTCAGAAACACACCGGGAGGGAGCTTTGTTTTGAATTTACCAGCGGGACAGAATTCCCGGCTGACTTAAAACAATACCGCCTGATCATCCACTGCGGGGGCTGCACCTTAAACGAGCGTGAGATGAAGTACCGGATCCAGTGCGCGATGGACCAGGGCGTTCCTGTCACCAATTACGGAACCGCGATTGCACATATGCACGGAATACTTTCAAGAAGCATTGAACCATTCCCGGAGCTTCGGTAAACGAATCTCAAAAAGCGGCTGCCGCGAGGTGGTTCATTCCTTCCCGTTAAAACAGTATGTGCATAACTGGCATGGGGACAAACCGATGGATTCCACCAGATCATCCAGCCTGTGGTACCTGAGAGACGTGAAATTCTGCTGCCTGCGGATTTCCTCCACCATCTCATCATATTGATCACTGCATGGGTCCGAATACTCTGCGAGCACTTCCGGGGTCACTTCCTCCTCCCGCGCCTGAATCACCCGCCTTGCAATCAGATCCAGTTCTGACTTGGAGCGTGAAAAATTCAAATATTTGCAGCCGTACAAAAGAGGCGGGCACGCGGGCCGCACATGGACCTCCCTGGCGCCGCTGTTATACAGAAATTCTGTGGTCTCCCGAAGCTGGGTCCCGCGCACAATGGAATCGTCAATCAGGAGCAGTTTCTTTCCTTCGATCAGCTGCTGCACCGGGATCAGTTTCATACGCGCGATCAAGTCCCTCTGGCTCTGGTTGGTGGGCATGAAAGAGCGGGGCCAGGTGGGCGTATATTTTATAAACGGCCTTGCATAGGGAATCCCGGATTCATTGGCATATCCGATGGCATGCGCGATTCCCGAATCCGGCACTCCCGCCACAATATCCGGCGACACCGAGCCGTTATCCCGCTTTGCCAGCATACTTCCACACTTATAGCGCATCTCTTCCACATTGATTCCCTCGTAAGAAGAGGTTGGATAGCCATAGTATACCCACAGGAAGGAACAGATCTTCATCTTTGTCCCAGGCCCGCCGACTGTCTCCACACTGTCCGGCGTGATAAATACCACCTCTGCCGGCCGAAGCTCCCTGTCATGTGTAAATCCCAGATTGATATACGCAAAATTCTCAAAGGATACACAATAGGCGTCCTCCCGTTTTCCGATCACGACAGGCGTACGCCCATACTTGTCCCTGGCGGCATAGATCCCTTCCCGCGTCATCAGAAGCATGGTCATGGAACCGTCTACAAGCTCCTGCACGTAGCGGATACCGTCTACAAGGGTATCTGACTTGCAGATCAATGAAGCGATCAACTCTGTAGCATTGATCTGGCCTCCGCTCATCTCCTGAAAATGAGAACGTCCCGCACGGTAAGCCTCCTTTAGCAGCTCTTCCATATTATTGATCTTTCCCACCGTAATGATGGCAAAGCTTCCCAGATGCGACTGGATCAGCAGCGGCTGCGGCTCATAATCAGAAATACAGCCGATTCCCAGATACCCTTTTAATTCCTCCGCATCCTTCTCAAACTTTGTCCGGAAAGGAGAATTTTCAATATTATGGATTGCCCTCTGAAACCCGTCCTCCCCATACATTGCCATTCCGCCGCGCCGTGTGCCCAGATGCGAATGATAATCCACACCGTAAAACAACTCCAACGTACAGTTTGTCTTTGATGCAACTCCAAAAAATCCACCCATGCGCCCATCTCCTTTTTCTGTCTATTGTCTGCTGTGATTTTTATGAGATTCGAATAACCAGACGGATGCTGCCGGGATCGGTTCCATTCCGCATAAATTCTCCGAAAACACCTGCCCTGTTATAGAAAAACGCCTTATAATACCAGTCCCCGGTACCGGTTCAGGCACGCGAATATCTCCTGCTTTCGGGGCATCGCCAGATTCGCCACGCTGGACTGGCTCTCACATAAACCGGCCAGCCCGTCCTGCGCGATTTTTTCCTCCAGTTTCCTTACCGCCCCCTTAACGGTTGTACGACCGCCAAAAAGATGCTTTTCCGCATACCGCACGCAATACCCCAAAGCCGTCACCTGTTCGCTGTCTGTCAGCTGCTCCACATAGCGCAGATCGATGGTTTCCCGATTGATCTGTACGGCCTCTCTTCCCATGGTTTTCATCTTGATCCGGTCATTTCCCCGATATGCTTTATTCTGCCCCGGACATCTTGCAAATACGGGTTTTTCCGCAGGCTCCTCCAGGCCGCTTAAGGCCGGGAAACTCTCCGCTTCCTTTTTGGCAAATGCCGTAATCTCCTTCGGCACATATTTATCCATCTGTACGATCGTATCCGCAATATGGAAATATGCCCCGGAACTGCCCGCCACGATCACCGTGGAAATCCCGTCATTGTCATACAGCTCCCGGATCCGGTCAATAAACGGCGTGATCGGCTCCATATCCCGATGGATGACCCGCTGCATCAGTTCATCCCGTATCATAAAATTCGTCGCGCTTGTATCCTCATCGATCAAGAGCGCTTTCGCATCCGCTTCCATGGCTTCCACCACATTGGCAGCCTGGGATGTGCTCCCGCTGGCATCCTCGGTATAGAACCCCTTCGTCTCCTTCCCGTTAGGCAGGTCATTGATAAACATGGAAATGTCTGTCTTCTTGATGCTTCTCCCATCCTCTGCCCGGATCTTCACGGCAGAGGAATCCGTGATCACATACTCCCGCCCGTCTCCGGCAATATGGTCATAGACTCCCAGCTCCAGCGCCTTTAAGAGCGTGGATTTCCCATGGTATCCGCCTCCCACGATCAGGGTAATCCCTTTTCGGATTCCCATGCCGCTTACACGTCCCTTATGGGGCAGATCCATCGTCACCTCCATCTCCTTCGGGGACTGGAATGGCACCGCCCCTTTCATCGGCCGCGGCGAGATGCCGGACTCTCTGGGCAGTATAGAACCGTTTGCCACGAATGCAACCAGCCCTTTTACCTCCAGCTGCCGCCGGATATACTCCTGGTCCTCCGCCAGATCGATCCATTCCCGTACCTTCTTTTTATGACAGGTCTTATAATACAGAGACTGTCCCACACAGTCCGGAAGGAAATCAAACAGGATCTTCTCCAATTCCCTTGCGTTGATGGTCCGCCCATTCGCGGGAAACCCGATCTCCATGCGCAGGATGATATCCCCGCTATTTCCGTCCATCCGGCATGCCGTCCGCTCCAGGACCTCCTGAACGCATCTGCTGACGGAGAGCAGGCCGCTCTTTCCTGACCCTTTTGCCTTAAATGCATATTGCTCCACGTTGCGGTGGAACTGCCGGGTCAGATAGTCCTCCAAAGCCGTCTTCTGGCATTTTCCGCAATACAGATCCTTCGGGAACCCTGCAATCCCGCCTTTCATATGCACGCTCACCTTTGACGGCGACGCAAACGGGTCGCCCTGCACATGGTCAATGGAAAGCAGATACCCCGGGAATTGATAAACACCTTTCGTATCCTTGTATGCCGGATAGCCCTTATGGTCGATCCGGTTCAATAAACTTCTCAGTTCTGTTGATGTCTGCATGTCTTCTCTCCTAATGAAATTTTCTATGAAACTTTTAACGAAACCCTGCTCGTCTACAGTATCATACATGAGAGTCAATCATTTTTCAATATGTATCTTTTCGAGATTCGAAAAAAACACAAGCGTCCTGCAATGAAAAACAGCAGCACCCGGCCTGCCGGAAATCTCTTTCCGCGCTTTCATATGCACGCGGAAACAAAATCCAGGCAGGCCGGATGCCTTCATCATCCTGCTGCTTTAAGGAACTGTACATGAGTTTTTTCTTCAAAGTTCCTAATCAAAATCAAATTTTTCAAATCGTTTATGCATTGCCTTATACCGGATGCGAACCGTCTCATTTCCGGCCAGGACGTCCTCCTCCGTCCCGGTAAACTGGCACCGCAGGCAATAATATTCCTCTTTATCCTTATCATAGAACATATCAATATCCAGATCCCTCATAAAACAGGACGGACATCGGTAATTTAGTCTGCCTTTTCCAGATTGAGCCATGTTGCAAATACCTCCTTATCTGAAATCTTTTTCTGATACCCCAGCGTGAACATCGGGGAAAATGCATATCCTTCCCTGATATATCCTGTTCCGCCCCCGGTCTGCGTCATAGATACCCTTGTCTCAATGGCGGGAATCACCGCGGATACTTCTTTTGCCCCTTCCAGGCTTTCTTCCCTGCACCGGTATTCATAGACGATCTCTTTTGTCCCGCCGCCTTCACACCGAAGGACAATTCCGCTCATATCCTCCGGATATTCTGTGGTTCCATAGCATGCTACCATATATTCATTCAGTTCCACTTCCGCATCCGGGTCGCTCATGGAAAGGATCGTCCTCTCAATCTTTATAGAGCCCGTTCCTTCCTCAAAATATTCCTTTGTCTGGAGGGTCACAGACAAATCAGAAAATTCAATTTCCACCGGATCCAATACCAGGATCCTGGTCTTCCCATCCCGGGAAAAATGCGCCTTGGTCCGGCAAAGGCACAGATCCACCTCTTCCCCGTTATGGCAGACTTTGGCGCTGCGTATGGTTCCTTCCCCCGCATAATGGGTAAAATAGCCTGCCCGGTATTTTTCCTGAATCAGGAACGGATAGGATGCATCCTGTACATGCTTCGTCCCGATTCCCACTTCCCATTTCAACTTGGCGGCATAGGGACGCAGATCGAAGATTGCGCCGCCCTGATCCATATTGACTCCTGCCCTCATGTAAGGATCTGTGTACCAAAATACCTGTTTGTCCGAACCGTAGAGGATATCTCTCCAAAGAGCGCATTCCGGCTCTGTGTAGGATTTCTTCTGCCGGTAGTAATCCGCAAACTCGGACATGGTCATATCCATGAGTTTCCCCTCTTTCTTCAGATCTCCGTAATATTTACAGCCATCCGAATAGGATTTCAGAAGCAGCTCATAGGGAGCCTCCCAGCGTCCCATCTTGTTCATCCATCCAGGACCCACGAACATCATATTGTAAGCATAGCCATTGTTGTACTTCTCCTGAGCCCGGTACTGATCAATCAAATTATAGAGATATGGATATTCCCAGGTCCTGGAATCATAGATCATGCCCCGCAGCACGTTCTGCGGGTGCGTCCCAAAATTGGATCCGTTCCCGTCATAGCAGGCCAGAAGATCCCTTGACAGGTGGGGAATCGCCACGATTCCGCTGTCCTCCGCCTCATCTGCCGCCGGAGCATGGGTGTTCTGTCTGGAGGGGATCCATGGCGCCCACGGCCCTCCGTCAAACAGCGTATACCAGGAATTATTGCAGGTATGGTATGCCTTTGGCCCTTCCTCCCAGCAGGTGGCAATGGCACATTTGACCGTAGGATAATTCTCCTTAATATAATGAGTCAGTTCTGCATCCATATAATAGGAGCCTGTGGATTCCGGATAGAATCCAAATGTATCATAAAACTTTCCGAATACATCATCCACAATTTTCCTTTTATCTTCCATGGAAAACATCCAGATACAAAAGTCCTTTGTTTTATATTTTTCACGGAACTGTTCACACGGCAGTCCCAAAAGAGAGAGGGCAATTTCGTCGCCGTATTTCTCGTGGTCTTCTTTTGCAATCTGCACCGCTTCCGCATTAAACAGCGCTGCATAAGTCATATGGATCGTCACTTTTAATCCATTTTCATGAGCCAGCCTCTGCTGGGTCCTGAAAATATCCAGGGACTCTGTCAAAAGCTTCTTATCCCCGATATCCTCCTCTTTTCCATGCCCGGTCACAGTGGCGGAATACTCCGGCACCATTTCCGGACGATGGATTACATTCAGAATAAATTCACCCATTTTTTTTACTCCTTTTATGTCGTCTTTATTTTTTATCATTTCGTTATAGCCAGTTAGAAAAAAGAGTCTCGCGAACGAAACTCTTTTTCTCATATAGGTCCACCTTCGTACACGTACTCAGGAGCGCTCCCGTCATTATTTCACAGCGCCTGTGATACCTTCTGCAAACTGCTTCTGCAACACGAAGAATACTACCATCGTAGGAATCGAGCAGAATAATACGCCCATCATAATCATACCATAATCAATCTTGTAACCGCCGATTGTATTGGCAATCAACATAACCATATTCAAAGATTTTCCATCTGTCATAATAACCTTCGGCCACAGGTATGCATTCCATGCATTCATAAATGTGATAACCGCCGCCGCCGCATAGGTGGATCTCATGGTCGGGAAAAACATACGGTAGAAAATCTGCAGTTCATTCAGCCCGTCAATCCTGGCCGCCTCGATAATGTCAATCGGAAATGCCCTTGCGTTCTGGCGGAACATCATGATCATAAACGGCGTGGAAATCATCGGAAGGAAGAAACCAACCGCCGTATTCAAAAGTTTTGCAGTGCTGAACATCTGGAACAATGGAATCATGGTCGCCACCTGCGGAACCATCATTGCCAGAAGCAGGATGGAAAATAGTTTATCTTTCCATTTATCATGATAAATCTCAAAACCATATCCGGCCAGGGAGCAGATCAGAAGACAGATTACCGTCACCGCAATGGCATACACGAAAGAGTTCGTCATAGCACGCGCCAGCGGCTGCTGTGCAACCAGATTCTTAAAATTCTCCACTGCATACTTGCCTGGAAGCAGGCGCCCTTTGGAGATATCAATATAGTTGTTCGTCGCTGCTGAGATCATCCACAAAAACGGGAATATGGAGATGATCGAAAATATGGTCAAAAAGATATAAGTAGGAATCAGCCTACGCTGTATCATGGATCTGTTTTTTGGCTCAGTCACGTGTATCACCTACTTTCAGATTAATAAATGCAAGGATTGCAACGATAATAAATACAAAGAATGCCATAGCGCTTCCATAACCAAAGTTCGGGGCACGCAGGAAACATGTATTGTAAATATAATGGGACATTGTGATCGTCGCGTTGGCCGGTCCGCCGTTCGTCAGGTTGACAGACTCGTCGAACAACTGCAGCGTACCATTGATGGACATGATAAATGTCATGATAATGGTCGGTTTCAAAAGGGGTACAGTGATGCTCCAGAATGTCCTCCAGCCGTTGGCGCCGTCAATCTTTGCCGCCTCATATACAGAATATTCGATATTCTGAAGGCCTGCCAGATAGAATACCATATTGTACCCTGTCCATCTCCAGATCAATGCAATGATGATGACCATCTTCGCCGTCCCTGCGTTGCCCAGGAAGTTATACCCCTCACTGAAAATCCCCAATGCCACCAACGCGTTGTTGATCAGGCCGTCCTGTGCAAACAGGAACCGGAAAATAATCGCATAGGAAACCAGTGACGTCGCACAGGGTAAAAATACACAAGTACGGAAAAGCCCCTTGAACTTCAGGTCACGGTTGTTCAAAAGCTGTGCCAGCAGGATTGCAAGGATCAGCATAATCGGCACCTGGATAGCCAGATAGAAAAATGTGTTCGTCACAGAGCGAAGGAACACTCTGTCCTCAAACATACGCGCATAATTGGAGATACCGGTAAACGTATAGTTCGTCCCCCGCCCTGTCTGTAAGGAAAGAAGAAACGCCCTTACCATGGGATAAAAACTCATGACTACAATCATCAGTGTAGCCGGGGTAAGGAACGCCCAGCCGGCAGCTCTCTGTTTTGCAAGCAAGCTCATACCTTTCTTCTTAGATTCCACTGAAAAACCCCCTTTACTTCTTGTTTTTTAGTCTCAGAAAATGCGTCTGATACACATTTTCCATGTATCTTAATATGCAGAAAATGGATATCAGGCATATTTTCCGCATTTTAAGGCGCAAAAAGGGGAACCGCCAGGGCGGTCCCCCGCTTATTTACAGACTCTATAGCCCGGCTGCTATTTATTGATAATAGAACTCAGCGTCTGCCTGTGCCTGCTCTAATATATCTTCTTTCTCGCCGCCGCCAGACATAATATCCTGAATTGCTGTGGAAACAACTTCACGTACATCATAGTAATATGCGCTGGTATTGTTGGAAGGTGTCTTCTCGGCAAATTCCACTACGGTTGCAAAGATCGGCTGATCGCTCCAGAATTCCTGCGGCTCCTGATAAGCTTCGGAATCGCCTGCCGGTCCCCATGTACTGATCGCACCCGTGGTCGGAAGGATGTTCTCATACAACGTTACGCTTCCTGCGAATGTCTTTGCAAGGAAATCATAAGCAAGGTCTGTGTTCTGGCAGTTAGAGCTTACATACCAGGAAGAACCGCCGTTGTTGGAGTAATTCGTAGCGCCGGATGTCTCCATCAGCTTCGGCATATTGGTGATTGCCCAGTTTCCTGAAGTATCTTCCATACCCATAACGGTTGCCATGATCCAGTTACCATTAATGGTTCCTGCGCACTGCTCATTGGTAATAGAGGATACATACTCATCCCACTCATTTACTTCATAGAAAACGCCTTCTTTTACCATTTCCTGATAGATGTCGATACATTCATTCAATGCATCATTGCCAACCAGGTTCGGGGTTCCGTCTTCATTGAAGAGGGATGCGCCCGCCGACTGAAGCATCATCATAATGATATCCTGGCTGTTAGCCTGTCCTGAAAGCATGTACTTTCCGGTCTTCTCTTTTACAACTTTACCAATCTCGATGAACTTGTTCCAGTCAATGTCTGTCAGGTCATCAATCGTATAGCCTGCTTCCTCAAGGATATCTGTACGATAGCAGGAGATCACTGCGCCGTTGTCGAACGGAACGCCGTAGTTCTTGCCGTCTACTGTGGAGTATGCAAGCTTTCCTTCTGCAAATTCAGAGAAATCAATTCCGCTGTCCGTCAGGTCTGTAAAAGCTTCCGGGTAGAAAGAAACGAATTTCTGATAGGAGTTGTCCTGCATCAGGATAATGTCTGCCATCGTCCCGAAGTCGCCTGACTCCGCACAGGTCTGCAGCTTCGTCTCGCAGTCGTCGGAAAGGGTCTCGATTACTTCCAGCTCGAAATCCGGATCGACTTCTTCCTTATAGATCTTCCCGGCTTCTTCAATCGCAGGAATATTGAATGCAGGATCCCATGTCCATACAACCAGCTTATGTCCTCCCTCGGAGCCGCCGCCTGAACCGCCTTCATCTGACTCCGCCGCATTGCCCGAACCGCCGTCGCTGCTGCCGCCGTCGTCTCCGCCGCCGCCGCAAGCCGCAAGGGACAATACCATCATACCTGCAAGCAATACTGAAAGTAATTTTTTCTTCATAAAACATGTCCTCCTTTTTTACCTCGAAAAATCCTGTAATTTCGTCTTTTTCTCCGGTTTTGATATGATAGTATTTTACCAAATGGACTTTTCCGATAGTGAGCAAAATCATTCTAAAACTATGCATTTTCAACCATGCTTGTAGTTTTTGCACCATTCCTTCCCCTTATCTGAATTTTTTTTGTATATATTTACAATATCCTGGCGGAATTTACCGGATAACGTCGAATTGTTTTGTGTAAAACGACTTATTTCCCCATAAAGTATGGGCGTCAAAAAAGCGAAGCTCACGCCTCGCTCTCCGCCGTTTCAGGTCTCATTCTAAAATACGGCATGGCATATCATGCCAGAAATACCCTGTCGGGATACATTTTTTTCATAGGCCGGAGCATTTCATCATCCAGATCCAGCAGCAGTTTAATCTTCCTCCTGTCCTGCATGATGATCATTGTATAATACGGAGTATTCTCCTCATAGGAAGTATAGTCGTATTTGGGCAGCCTTTCCCCTCCCCCATCCTTCCGGTACTTTGCCACAGCCTCATGGCGGCTGGGAGCCGTCACCTCCATCTCTGACAATTCCAGGATATGGGCTGTCTTGCGGTAGCGCCTGCCCAGAATCACATCCACCGTGAACCTGCGGTTTTCCAACCGGTATTCGTACTCCTTCTGGCTGTACACGTCATATCCGAAATACAGAACCACCAGAAGGAATCCCGGAAGCATGAATCCCTGGGAAATGGCAATTCCCAGAAGTACAAAAATCACCGCAAAAACAACCATTATTTTACGCAGGGCTCCTGTCAGTGCTTTTGGTTTTCTTTTCACCTGTTTTACAATCGCATAATCATACATAAATTGTGTCCCTCTTTTCGTTTATTCTTCGGAAGCATCTGACTTCCGGTATCTGGTAGGCGTCTTCCCTTTGCATTTTTTAAATGCTTTGGAAAAATACAGGTTGTCCTCATAGCCCACAGAGTGCGCAATGGCTGTGACCGGCATATCTGTCTCCCGCAAAAGCCGGCATGCCTGCCGGATACGGTACTCCTCCACATAATCTTTGGGAGACATTTTCAGGATCTTTTGGAACATCCTGTACAGATAGCTTCTGCAGACCCCGGTATATCCTGCGATATCCTCTATGGAGATCGGATAAGAATAATGCTCCTCAATATAGCGGATCGCCTGTTCCACCCGTCCTGTCTGCAGGTTTTTCTGCTTTGCGTCGGCTGTGGAATTCTCCATCAGCACGGCGATCATCGAATACAGCGCCCCGGTCATGGCCACCGCGTCGTAAAAGGTATTCCCCTTTGCTTCATAGACCTGCATGATCTTTTGCTCAATCTCCCCGCTTAACGCAGCCTGTTCCAGAACCGGGGATTCCTCTGAAAAATCCGTATGGTTCAGGAGATAAAACGCATCCGTCCCGGCAAAGCCCACCCAGGTATAGGCCCAGGGTTCCTCCTCGTCGGCCCGGTAACATGCTTCCATATTGGGATAGATCAGGAAGGTATCGCCCATTTTCAGAGAATACGTTTTTCCGCGGGTCGTAAAATATCCTTTTCCGCTCAGCACATGATGGAGCAGATAATGATCCCGCACCCCCGGCCCCCACTGAAATCCGGGCGTACACTTCTGGCTTCCTACATTATATACGGAAAGGGAACCCAGGGGCCTGTTTTCCGTATAATAGGAATGTACATAATCTTCAATTAAATCCGGCATCTGTCCTTCCCCCTTTTCTGTGCTTCCAGTATAGCCCGAATTGCAATTTCAGGCAACATTTTTCCATGTATTTGCAATGATTTTATATTGTAATCCCTACCCGCATCAAGCATAATGGATAAAATAGCACGGTAATTTCAATTCGGTGTCAGAGTTCTCTGACAAATCTGTGAACTCTGACACAATTCCGTAGAACAAGCAGAGTTAGGAGGTATATATCATGTTTGACTACAGCAAGATCAAAGACCCGGAATTTTTTAAGGAAAACGCGCTTTCGGCACATTCCGACCATGTGTGCTATCCGGATATGGAGCATCTTTTAGAGCAGGACAATCCCTACCGCTTCTCACTGAACGGCATCTGGAAATTTTCCTATGGGAAAAATCTGGACGACACGGTGAAAGGCTTTGAAGCAGACGACTATAACTGCAGAAACTGGGGAGAGATCCGCGTACCCGCACATATCCAGATGGAAGGTTTCGATGTGCCTGCTTATCTGAACGTACAGTACCCGTGGGACGGCCGGGAAAACATTTGGGCCGGTGAGATTCCCACACGCTTCAATCCTACAGCAAGCTATGTAAAATACTTTGTCCTGCCTGAATCCATGAAAGACGCTCCCGTATTTATTTCCTTCCAGGGCGTGGAAAGCGGCATGGCGGTGTGGCTCAACGGCCAGTATGTGGGCTACAGCGAGGACAGTTTCACTCCCACGGAATTTGAGCTGACCCCCTATATCCGGGACGGGGAAAATAAATTAGCCGTCCAGGTATTCAAGTGGACAGGCAGCAGTTGGGCGGAAGATCAGGATTTTTACCGTTTTTCAGGCATTTACCGGGATGTTTACCTGTTCACCAGGCCAAAAGTACACATCTGGGATCTGAAAACCCAGACCCTTCTGGACGATACTTACCAGGCAGGCGAGCTGGTTCTGGACGCTTCAGGATGCGGCAGCGGAAAGATCGAAGTAGAATTGAAAAAGCTTCCCCCGCTGGATGTATCCCGTTCCACTGGCAAAGCTGCGCACCTTGCAGGAACTTCCCTGTTCGCCTCCGCGTCATTTGCCTATCAGAACGGCGAGGGGCATTTACGGCTTCCTGTATCCGGCTTTGACCTGTGGAGCGCAGAGGCGCCTAACCTCTATGAGATGGTGCTTCGGGTCCTGGATGAAAATGAGCGGCTTACGGAAGTCATCCGCGAGACAGTGGGCTTCCGCCGGTTTGAGATGAAGAGCCATATTATGTGCCTCAACGGAAAACGGATCGTATTCAAGGGCGTAAACCGCCACGAATTCAGTTCCAAAGCAGGCCGTGTACCGCAGGAGGATGAGATCCTTCTGGATATCCTGACCATGAAGCGGCACAATATCAATGCCATCCGCACCTGCCACTATCCCAATGATTCCCGGATCTATCACCTGTGCGACCGCTTTGGGCTGTACCTGATTGACGAGAACAATCTGGAGTCCCATGGTTCATGGGATCCCCACATGCGCGGCCAGGATGAGGATATGAGCCTGATTGTGCCATGCGACCGGAAAGAATGGGAAGGAATGATGTTAGACAGGGTCAACTCCATTTACCAGAGGGACAAGAACCATCCGTCCGTCCTGATCTGGTCCTGCGGCAATGAATCCTTCGGCGGGCTTGTCCTCAAAGAAATGGCTGACCGGTTCCGAGAGCTTGATTCCACGCGCCTTGTGCATTATGAGGGAGTTTTCCAGGACCGCCGGTATAATGAAACAAGCGATATGGAAAGCCAGATGTATACCCCGGTTGCCGATATTGAGAAATTTTTGTCCGAACACCGCGACAAGCCTTTTATCTGCTGCGAATACACCCATGCCATGGGCAATTCCTGCGGCGGCATGCATAAATACACAGACCTGTCCGACAGAGAACCTCTCTACCAGGGCGGATTTATCTGGGATTATGTGGATCAGTCCATCTACAGGAAAGACCGGTACGGAAAAGAATTCCAGGCTTACGGCGGGGACTTTGGAGAGCGCCCCACAGATTATAATTTCAGCGGCAACGGGATCGTGTACGGCGGCGACCGCGCCCCGTCCCCGAAGATGCAGGAAGTCAAATACAACTACCAGAATATTTCCGCCCGGATATCGGCTGAAAAAGTGTTGATCAAGAATAAAAACCTGTTTGTAAATACAGATACTTTTGACTGCGTCGTTTCCCTTGCAAGAGACGGCAAAACCGTGTGCAGGGCAACTCTGGAAACACATGTGGAGCCTTTGTCTGAAAAGGAATATGACCTGCCCGTCCCGAAGGCGGAAAAACCGGGTGAATATACCGTCACCGTTTCATTCTTATTAAGGGAGGACACACTCTGGGAAGAAAAGGGCTATGAAGTGGCATTTGGGCAGACCGTCTATACTGTAGAGCCCCCTGCCGGGAAGCATCCCTCCACAAAACCGGTCAGGGTCATAAAGGGAATGAACAACATCGGTGTTCAGGGCGAGGATTTCGAAGTCTTATTCTCCGTGCTGTTCGGAGGGCTTACCTCCTACCGTTACGGCGGAGTGGAACTGTTGGAGACCATTCCCAAGCCTAATTTCTGGCGCGCGCCCGTGGACAATGACGAGGGGAACCTTATGATGGCACGGTATGGGCAATGGAAGCTGGCAAGCCTCTATTTGTCACATAAGGATTTTGAAACCACTGTTCCGTCGGAACCGATGGTGGAAGAACGGGAAAATTCTGCTGTCATCACCTTCCGCTATCATCTTCCTACGAAACCGGTATCTTCCTGTACCGTCGCTTATGCGGTTTACGGAGACGGCACGGTGGAGACGACCCTTTCCTATGACCCGGTGGAAGAACTGGGCGATATGCCGGAATTCGGCATGATCCTGAAGATCGACGCAGATTATGACCATGTAGAATGGTACGGCATGGGGCCTGCAGAGACTTATGCAGACCGCTGCGAAGGCGCAAAGCTTGGCATTTATAAAAATCATGTCATGGACAATGTGGCGCGCTATATGGTTCCTCAGGAATGCGGCAACAAAACAGGCGTCCGGTGGGCTAAGGTTACAGACCGCCGCGGCCGGGGGCTCTTGTTCGAGGGGGATTCCATGAACTTCTCCGCACTGCCCTGGACCCCTCACGAGATGGAGAACGCACGGCATCCATTCGAACTCCCGGAAGTACACTATACGGTCATCCGCGCGGCCATGCAGCAGATGGGCGTGGCAGGAGACAACAGCTGGGGCGCACGTCCGCTTCCGGAATACCTGTTGGATGTAAGTAAGAAACTGAGCTTCACGTTCCGGTTCCGGGGTATTTAAAGAACCATTAATCTGATACAAAAGCCTCCCCAATGCAAATACGGGGAGGCTTTTGTATCACTTTGCGTACCACGGGACCAGCATGGCTTTTGCTACCATCCCGCTTCGGAATGAATCTGGAATTTCAGAAGCTGCTGCTCAAAGTTTTCCGGACGCTTCCTCCATTCATAGGGCGCCGTGCCCATGACCTGTTTGAAATTCCGGTTAAAGGTGGACAATGTAGTAAATCCGCATTTGTATGCGATATCCGATATGGGAACGTCTGTTTTTTTCAAATATTCACAGGCGGTTTGGACGCGGACCAGGTTAATGTATTCCAAAGGCCCCATTTTCATATAGGCGGAAAAAGTCCTTCTAAAATGCGTCTCGCTCATATGGCACCATGCGGCCAGGTCTCCCACCTTCAGCGGCTCCATATAATGGAGGGTAATATAATCCAGCGCGCGGGAAATCGGAATCGTAATTTTTCCCTCCAGCACTTCATTCTCCTCTTGATCCTGTTCTTCTATCTGATTTCCCCGGACAATATTGATCAAAAGAGCCAGCAAGACCCCTTTTGCCTCATCGATATAGAACTCCTTCGGTTCCCGCATAATTTCCAGAATCTGCCGGATCATCCCCGCAATCGCAGGCGATTCGGATACATTCTTTAAGACGGCCCGGGAATTGATCCGATCCCGCATACGTTCCACTCTGATCAAACTCCCCCCCCTATGATATTCACGAAGAAGGCTTTCCTCATCGACAAACAGGTATTCCCAGTAACTGATGGTTCCTGGATTGCTGTTGGTTGTATGAGGGTAATTCTTTGGAATGATGGTAAACTGATTGGGCTTGAACCGAAGGCTCTGTTCCCCCAATACAAGTTCTCCCCGGCCATCATAGCAATAGCCGATTTCCAGATAATTATGGAAATGCAGATAATCCGTATCATTTCCATAGGACTGCACCCATTTATCGCCCAACAGCGCCAGAATCGGACTCCCGCTCGGCATCTTATAATATCGAAATTCCATCTTGGGCTTTTTTCTTTTGCTCATATGCTTTCTCCTGGCAATAGATTCTTCAAAGAGGCCTGCCAATCCTCAAAAAAACAGAAACCGCCGCTTACCCAATAAGCGACGGCTTCTAAAGGCACTCTTTCATTTCTGTACTTCGGGCTGGCCGCTTATCGGCTACGCCCTGTCTATTTTATAGCGCATATCCCTGTTTTGTCAATCCCTACTTTTCCATCTGCTCCTCGATCCGAAGCAGCCTGTTGTATTTCGCCACCCGTTCTGTACGGCAGGGCGCCCCGGTCTTAATCTGCCCGGTATTAAATGCCACCGCAATATCCGCAATCGTCGTATCCTCCGTCTCGCCGGAACGGTGGGATACGATGGCATGATATCCGGAATTCTGCGCTAACCGTATGGCTTCGACGGCCTCTGTCAGCGTCCCGATCTGGTTGACTTTCACAAGGATTGCATTGGCAACCCCTTTTTCGATCCCCTTCCTGAGACGTTCCACATTTGTCACGAACAGGTCGTCCCCCACAAGCTGGATTTCCCGCCCCAGCCTGGTAGTCAGAAGCTCCCAGCCATCCCAGTCTTCTTCATCCAACGGATCTTCAATGGAGCAGATAGGAAATTCCTCCGTAAGCTCCGCATAGTAATCAATCAATTCCTCCGCGGAACGCACAATTTTCTTTCCCTGCATCCTGCTTTCGCCGGGAAACTCGTATTTCTGATAATCCTGGTTATATAATTCCGACGCCGCCACATCCATGGCGATGGCAATATCCTGATCCCTTCCCATACGGTATCCGGCTCTTTCCACCGCTTCCTTCAGGCAATTCAGCGCGGCCCTGGTATCGGAGAGATCCGGCGCAAAACCGCCCTCGTCACCGACGGCGGTGCTCAATCCCTTTTCTTTCAGAAGAGCCTTCAAAGCCTGATAGATCTCCGCGCACATTCTAAGGCCTTCTTTGAAGTTTTTCGCTCCCACAGGCATAATCATAAATTCCTGGATATCCAGCGTATTGTCCGCGTGGGCGCCGCCGTTTAAAATATTCATCATAGGTACGGGAAGTGTTTTGGCATTGACTCCGCCCAGATATTTATATAAAGGAAGACGCAGGGCCGACGCCGCCGCATGGGCCGACGCAAGGGACACGCCCAGCAACGCATTCGCCCCCAGATTGCCCTTGTTTGCGCTTCCGTCCGTCTTAATCAGGACACGGTCAATCTCTGTCTGGTCAAACACATTGATCCCGATCACCGCCCCTGCAAGCTGATCGTTGACATGCTCCACGGCCCGCTGGACGCCTTTGCCTCCATAGCGCCCTCCCCCGTCCCTGAGTTCCACGGCTTCATATTTTCCAGTGGAGGCGCCGGACGGCACGGACGCGCGGCCCACCACCTTTTCCCCGGCCAGTACTTCCACCTCTACCGTAGGATTCCCCCGGGAATCCAGAATTTCTCTCGCGTATACATCACGTATTGGTAAATATTGATACATAATCATTCCTCCTCGCCTTCATAGGAAATATTATGCGCCAATTCTGAAATTCTAATGCAAAAAAATATGAAGTTGACTGCGGATATAAAAAAGACAGCCCTCTTACCTTTCACTTCCTCATATGACAGGTAAAAACCGCCGCCTTTTTCTTATCTTTACAAACAGCCGGAATAATTACTTATTATAGACGTCCTTATCCAGCACGCCCTCTTTAAAGTTCACGATTACATTTGTTGCAGCGTCCCCGATAACATTCAATGTAATCACGGCCATACCCGGCAGATAATTCATTGCCAGCACCAGAGAGTAGCCGATCATGCAAAGCTCCGAACTCATCCCAAGGCCGGACATAACCACATAGACCATGGTGGTCCCTGCAACCGGAATCGCCGGCGTCCCCACTGCCGTACAGATGGACAAAAACGCCGCGGTTGCCAGAGTCGCCGGGGTCACATTGATGCCTGCCGCCGTCGCGATGAACGTCACCGCAATCATATGCATGGCTGTGGTTCCGTTCATATTGATGGTCATACCGGTAGGAAGCACGAAGCTGCTGATTTCCTCCGAACATCCCAATTCTTCCGTACAGGTCTTTGTATTTAAGGGCAGCGTTGCCGCGGAAGAGTTGGTGGCCGCCGCAAACAATCCGATCTTGAACGACTTTTTCAGGAACGGAACGGGATTCAGCCGCGTGGTCAGGAAAATGCCGATGGGATAAATCGTCACAACCAATGCAAGGCTTACCACAATCGTTGTCACAATCCAGACCAGAGTCGGTCCGATATACTCCACTCCATAGACAGCCAAAGTCCTTGTGATCATACAGAAAATAGCAACCGGCGCGATCTTGTTGATCAGGAAATTCAGGAACATCTGTACCACGTCATTCAGATTCTCAATCACTTTCTTCAGCGGATCGGCCTTTTCCCCCATTGCAGTCATACACAGGCCCAGAACAATGGCAACCACCACCACCGATAAAATCGTATTGTTGGTGGAAAACGCGGCGAATATGTTGGACGGCACCGCATTTACAACGGTCACGAGAGGATTATATCCTTCCATGGTGACTGCCTCTGTAGCCATCTCGCTGGGCAGGTTTACGTCAAACCATCCCATGGATTTTACAAAATACGCGCCCACGCCTGCCAGTGTGGCTGCAACGATATAGAAACAAAGATATGTAATAAATGTCTTTCCGGCAATCCTTCCCAACCGCTCCGGATTTGCAAGACTGCAAAGCGCAAGGGTAAGAGACGTAATCACCAACGGCACAATCGCCATCTGGAGCCCCCTCATGAAGAGCTGGCCGATGATGTAAAAGATTCCCAGGCCTTCAATTCCCTGCGTCGCCGTAATATCCTGGAAAAGAATTGCCTCAATCACATTCCAGACTCCACTGCTGCCGTTTCCGTTCAGGAACTCTCTCAAAAGCAGGCACAAAAATCCGGCAATGAATCCCCCTGCTACTGCCAGTATCATTTTCTTAACAATCGAAGTTTCCTTTTTCTTATTCTCCATTCTGCTATAACCTCCCATAATGTATTCATCTTTTCCCATTTTTTCTGCGCTTCATATCAAATATTCTTTATTTTTTTGTTTTGTCATCCCATGGCAATAAAGCATTTTTTTGAAATCACAATATTTTGTGTTTCAAATCTTATCTATCATCCCCCAATCGCCACTATATTTTTGCCTTTTATTGGTAATAACGCACTAAAATTGTTTTTATTATTCTAACATCCTACGATAATATTGTCAATCTATTTTGTTTGTTTCAAAGATTTTTGTTTGTTTTACCCAATTTTTATCAAATATTATTGCGCGATATTTTTTTGATTTGTGCATTATGTCTTTGTTTTAAAGATTTTTATAAAGACAAAAAAAGAGTTTTCTCTGTTTCTGCTTTGAAACATGAAAAACAGAGCCACTGTTCACAGATTCTTCTGTGTACAATGGCTCTGTTTTGCTTCAAACATCTATTCAGATTTTCGTATAGCCGGCAAAGCAGGCAGCAGCCCTTCCCTGATATCGGAACGGCTGCCGCGTATCTTTTAATAAATCAACTGGATTCCGTTTTCTTCACAGTACTGTATCCATATGTCTCCCGGCCTTCTGTCCGTAATAATATAATTCACACTTTTCAGGTCTGTGAGGCATACAAATGCCGTCTGGTCAAACTTGGAGTGATCTGCCAGAAGCGCGACCTCCTCCGCCTGCTCCAGCATCAGTTTCTTGATCTCCGCCTCGCTCTCATTGGAATCCAGAACACCTTTCTCGATATTCAGGCTCTTACAACTTATCAGAGCAAGGCTTACATTGTATTTGCTTATATTGTTTTTTGCCAGTTGCCCCTGCAATGACAACGACCTCTTATTAAATTCTCCGCCTGTCGAAATAATGTGAAACGAAGACTGTTGAAATTCCCGGAATACTTCGGTTGAATTCGTCACAATCGTCACATCCCGGTTATCCGGTATCAGTTTCAGCGCCTCGACAACAGTCGTGCTGGAGTCCGCGATTATGGTATTCTTATCCTCCAGCAGCGCGGCGGTTTTGCGTGCAATATCCTGCTTTTCCCGCAGATGCTTCGTAAGCCTCTTATAAAAATGGACATTTTCTTTCTGAACATCTACATTCCAGATCGCACCGCCATGAATCCTCGTCACGACGCCTTCTAACTCCAGCTTATCCAAATCACGCCGGATCGTCTCTTCCGTCACAGAACACTGCCGGCTCAATTCCGCAACCGACACCTTTTTTACATTCTGGATATGCTGCCTGATCACCATCAGTCTTTCTTTACTCGACATGCTTTCTTCCCTCTCCTCATCCTCAATACCTGAGACGTCTCTATCTAATAATATACCAGCCTCTTTGGTATTTGCAAGGATTTTTTCCTTTGAAAGCATATTTACCTCCTTTGAAACACGTACATACGCTCAGAAATACGCATTAAAACGCCTTTGAAAGACAGACAGGTAAGGTTTTTGATTGACCCGGCCAGTAAATCATCCGGCCGGGCCATAAAAGAGTAAAGAAAATAGGATTTATTTTTTATTGATCAATATCCTCAGCCAGTTTCCGCATGTATGCAACATCCTCTGCTTCTAATTCAATCTCTGCCGATTTAATATTTTCTTCAATCTGCCCTACTGTTGTGGAGCCGCTTAACAGGTTGATGAATTCGCCCTGTGCGAGGATCCATGCCAGCGCCAGATTTGCGATGGTGCAGTCATATTTTTCACAGAGAGGTTTCCACTGATCCATCATATCCATTGCTTTCTGCATGTTGTCCGGCTGGAACCATTTCTTCGGAATCTGAGCGCCTACCGGTTTGTAATCCCTCGGGAGAGCCCCGCTCAACAGGCCCATTTCCAATGGAGAATATGCCTGGATGGTGACATTGTTTTCCCTGCAGACCGGAAGCAGGTCTTCCTCGATTCCACGGTCCAGGATGCTGTATTTCGCCTGCACGATATCCAGCGAGCCATATTTCAGGTATTCCCTGATGTGGTTTACATCTACGTTTGCCGCGCCGATTGCCCGGATCTTTCCCTGTGCCTTTAAGTCATTGAGCACTTCCATCGTCTCTGAGATGGGAGTGAAATATGGCTCTACTGCCTGCCAGTGTGTCATGTAAACATCAATATAATCTGTGCCGAGACGCTCTAAACTCTGATCGATCTCTTCCAGAATCGATTCTTTGGAAAGGTTTTTGTAAAGCTGCGTATCACCTACTTTATTGAACAGACTTCCTTTTCTGTCATTCCAGATAATTCCGCACTTCGTGATAATGACTACCTCTTCACGGTTCATTCCCTGCAGCGCTTTTCCTACGATTTTTTCACTGTTTCCGAAATTGTATCCGGGCGCCGTATCGATCAGATTAACGCCCAGCTTCGGGCACTGGCGGATTAAGTCAACCACCACTTTCAGATCATGGTCGCCGCCCCATGCCGGGCCGCCGCCGATAGACCATGTGCCAAGGCCCATTCTGGAAATGTCTGTACCTGTACTTCCAAGTTTCATCTTTTTCATGATCATCTTTTTCCTTTCTTGAGCTGCGCGGGGAGCCTCTGCCCGCCTGCGCAGATGATTCTATAAAATAACATCCTGTTTCTGCTGCCTGTAATATTCCTTCAGTCTTTCATCAACCTGTTCTCTGCTCTGGACCCCGGTCGTAGCGCCGATGCTCTGGACGCTGATGGATGCAGTCACATTTGCAAATTCCGCACATTCCTTCAGGGACTTTCCTTCTAAGATTGCCGTGATAAAGCCGGATGCGAAGTTATCTCCCGCGCCGATGGTATCAATCGCGGTAATACCCTTCATTGCCGGAACCTCCAGGATGCTTTCGTCCCGGCTCTTAATGTAGCAGCCTTTTTTTCCGGTCTTAATCACCACATGCCCGATTTTGCAGTCCAAAAATTTGTCCGCAATTTTTTCCAGTTCTGTCTCGCCAGTCATCAGGCACGCCTCGTCGTAATTGGGAAAGAAATAATCCACATAGCCCAGAGCCTCTTTAATATCCTCCAAAGTCTCCCCCAGCCTTGCCTTAATCATATCCGCGCAGATTATCATATCCTGCTTCTTTGCTTCCTGAAAAATCTGAACCAACGCCCGGCAGTCCAAAAGCGGATTATTGAAAATACTTGCCAGGGACAAAAGCCTTGCCTCGCCAAGCCTTGAAAGATCCACGTCGTCAATGGTCATTTTCCAGAGGCTTCCGTTGCGGTTTGTGACAAAAGTCCGCTCTCCGTCCGCCGTCACAAGGCCTACATTGATGGAGGTATCAATCCCTTCCCTCACCTTGATGCCGGAATAGTCAATGCCGTTCTTCCCGCAATGCTCGATAATGAAGTTGCCTACCGCGTCCCGGCCTACCATGCTCATCAGCCCGATTTTGCACCCCAGCCGGGACATGACCGTTGCTTCATTGATCGCGTCGCCGCCGATGGTCATGGAAATCTGCTGCAGGGGAAACGACTCGATCTCGAACATATCCCGGTTGACCGGCTGCAGGGGAATATCTACAATCGCAGCGCCCACACAGATTGCATCTAATTTTTTCTCCACGATTATTCCGCCTTTCCGTCATCTCCGAACAAAACAATCTTTTCCAGCGCGCGCTGTTTTACGGCTGCCCTTACGGCTCTTTCTAATTCAAGGAACGGTTTGTCAACATTTGCATTGATTGCAGCCATCGCAGCCTGGCACAGTTCTGTATGGATATTGATCTTTGCGATTCCAAGGGAGATTGCCGTCCTGATATCCTCGTCGCCGATTCCGGACGCGCCGTGCAGTACCAGCGGTACGGATACGGCGTCCCGAACCTTCTCTACCACTTCAAAGTTCAGCTTCGGCTCGGACGTATAAACGCCGTGCTGATTTCCAATCGCAACCGCCAGGGAATCGCAGCCTGTGCGCTCTACGAACTCTGCCGCCTGGGACGGGTCTGTATACTGATAGCTTGCCAGCGCCTCCTCATAAACCGTCTCATTTCCTACATGTCCTAACTCTGCCTCTACCGGGATTCCCAATGGATGGAAATAATCTACCACTTCTTTTGTAAGGCGGATATTCTCTTCAAATTCATATGCGGACGCGTCCCTCATAACGGAATTCATTCCATGGTTATATGCGTTCTGCACGATTTCCATGCTGCGGCCGTGATCCCAGTGTGTAATCACCGGAACGGTTGCTTTCTTTGCCATAGAAACCATCATATGGCAGAAATCTTCAAAAGAAGTATTCCCGACAAATCCTGTTCCGAAAGAAATAATCACCGGCGCCTTTGTCTCTTCTGCAGCGTCCATAACACCCATGAGCATCTCTGCATTCCATACGTTAAAATGTGGAATCGCGAATTTTCCTGCTTTTGCCTTATTTTCCCAGTATCTGATATCTGCTAACATTTGTTTTCCTCCTGAATTCCTTCTATTATTTATTCCCACAGAACAGCCGTCTGGTATCCCACCGCTGTCTGTGGGTTCTTTCTCCTGCCAGTTACTCTCCGTCTTGAATTTTGATGACGCCCTTTATGATGTCCTTCTTGCAGTTCACGGACTCTTCGAACGCTTTCTGCACATCCTGATAGTCATAAATATGTGTCACCATGGACTTTACGTCAAAGTTGCCGGATGCGATCGCATCAATCGTCATCGGATAGTTGTTCGCATAGCGGAATACCGTCTGAATCGTTACTTCACGGTTGATCTTCAGGAAATCAATCGGCACTTCGCCGGGGATGGTTCCGACAATCATAATCCTGCCGCCCCTTGCAACGATCTGCGGAGCCTGCTTTGCCGTAATCTGGGAACCCGCCGTCTCAAAGACGATATCTGCGCCCAGTTCTCCGACCAGTTCTTTACATCTGCTGATGGTATCCTCTTCCATTCCGTTGATGACTTCAGAAGCCCCAAGCTGTTTTGCCATTTCCAGACGTTTCGGCATCACGTCTACTACAATGATGTCTGTCGCCCCAAGGCTCTTGCATCCCTGTAATGTCATCAGCCCGATACAGCCTGCCCCAAGAATGACAATCTTCTTACCCAGCCTTGCGCCGCCTTCCATGGCTGCGTGCATCCCCACTGCCGCCGGTTCTACCAGCGCGCCTTCCATGGTACTCATATTTTCCGGGAGTTTGTAGGTAAAGTTCTCCGGATGGCACAGATAATTCGTCAATGCGCCTCTGTAATTGGGCTGGGTAGCCATGAAATCCACGTCCGGGCAGATATTGTAATGTCCTTCCAGGCAGTATTTACATTTCCCGCAGGGTACGCCCGGTTCAATGTTTACACGGTCGCCCGGTTTGAATTTTGTTACTTTGCTGCCTACCTGTACAACAGTTCCTGCACATTCATGTCCAAGGCCGATCTTCTGATTCGGATCTTTCGGCGGGATAAACGGGCCTGATTCAAATCCGTGTACGTCGGAGCCGCAGATCCCTACATATTCTACTTTTAACATGATTTCATCATCTTTCGGCACCGGTACAGGCGCGTCTTTGATTTCCATCGTTCCAGGAACAACCAGAATTGCCTCTGTATTTTTCATATGATTTATTTCCTTTCTTATATTTGTAACCAATTTGCTCTGCAAATTGATTACCTGCTCATGCGCAACTAACTACTCTACATTACCGATATCCTCAACGGATTCTCCTCTTGTCTCAACACCGAAGATGAAGACGCATACTGCAATGATTACAGCCACGATGGTAATCAGGACGAAGACTCCGCCGCTTCCCATGGAGCTTGCAACGGAAGTTACAAGGAATGGGAAGAAAATGTTGCTGACACGGCCCATTGCATTACAGAAACCGGAACCGGAAAGCTTTGCGGATGTAGGCCACATCTCCGGCACATATACCGCGGATGCATAGCATACATACATATAGATCACTGTATTCAGGCAGAATGTGGAGACAATCAGCGGCGTCATCTGTGTCTGCTGTCCTGTGATAATTCCCAGAACGGCCATGCCTGCCAACAGGATTACGCCCATAACACGTCTCGGGATCTTATCCATAATCAAAGATGCGATAAAGATTCCAAACGGTGCGCCGAACAGGCCAAACATTGTCATAAACTGCGACTGAGAAGTATCGTACCCCAATGACCTTAAAAGGGAAGGCATCCAGTTCATCAAAGTATACTGAATGGTATTCATGCCGATCAGTACCAAAGAGCCGACAATGGTTCTCTTCAAAAGCTTTCCGCGGAACAGTGCGGAATATGGAAGCTGTTTTACTTCCTTGGGAGCTTCTGTTACCGGCGGAAGCGGTTTGCCTGTGGAAGCTTCGATTTCTTTTTCAATCCTTGTCATGATTTCGTCTGCTTCGTCCACTCTTCCCTGAGCCTCCAGCCATCTCGGGGATTCCGGGAATTTCTTTGAAATCAAAATGGACGCAATGACGGAAAGGATCGACGGAATCATATACTGGACTCTCCAGTTCATGTTGTAGCTCATTCCTGTCAGGGCAATTACAAATGCAATTCCATTACAGATCGGGTGCGCCCAGTTTCCAATGAAGGAGTTACGGCTTGACCATACGCCCCGGTTCCTGCCCGGCACATATTCTGTAAATCCCGCGAACAAAACCACAAGGAGAGCGCCCAGCCCGAAGCCCTGAACCAGCCGGAATACATAAAGCACTCCGATATTCGGTGAAACCGCACCGCCGACCATGGCGATAATATGTATGATCTCATACAGAAGAATACTCTTTTTACGTCCAATCTTGTCGCCGATCGGCCCGCCGACTAAAGCGCCGAACAACTGCCCCGCCGTATAAGTCGTACCCCACATTGCCAGAAGCGCGCTTCCTTCCTCCAGCCAATGCAATTCATTCAGAAGAATATTCTGTACCGCGCCTCCGATACCGTTTGACCAGCAAACAAGCAGCGCAAAAGCGGATACCAGCCACATTTTTATATGCCAGCCTGAATTCGGGAGACGGTCAAGCCTTGCACCGATATTCACGCTCTTTGTTTTTGTATTAGATGCCATAATTTTTTCCTTTCTTTTCTCATCCTTTTCTCTAACTTTATCAGATGGTATTTTTACTTCTCAAATTTCTTTTGCTCATTCCCTTGTCCAGGCGGAAAGTTCTGTTTTCACTTCGTTTTCCATGATTTCCCATGCTTTTTTGATGTCAGGGTCTTTCTTCCACAGCGCCGGCGGGCCTAATACCACCACGTCCGCCCCCGCTTCATATAAGGGGCCGTACACACCCGCGTTCATGGAACCGTCTGCTTCAATCAAAAAACTCAGCCCCATATCCTTTCTCCACTGCGCGAGAGTACGGATTTTATCATACATCTGCGTAATCACCTTCTGTCCCGCATAACCTGCGTCTACGATCATAATGGTTACTTTGGACAACAGCGGAAGATAATAACGGATTCCTTCCAGAGGCGCAGCCGGATTCATTGCAATGCCTGCCTTACACCCCAGGGAAATTATTTGATTCAATGTCACGAATGCGTCGCTCTCAATACAGTCTGTGTGGGGCGTAATATACTCCGCGCCGGCTTCTGCGCAGGCCTCGATATAATCCTGAGGACGCCTGATCATCAGGTGGGCATCCATAGGCGTCTTCACGGCCTTTTTCAAAACCGCCATAAAGTCCGGTCCTACGCCAAAGGTCTTGACATAGTTTCCGTCTTTGATGTCAATGTGCAGGAAGTCCGCATGTTCATCGATAAACCGAACCTGATTCTCAAAATCATATAAATCGCAGCAGCCCATGGACGGCGCTAATAATAACTTTTTTTCCATTGATATATTCTCCTATAATCAAAGCCGCAGATAAACAGCAAATAACGTGAGATGAGGAGGGATGACCGACTATCCGCGGCTTTGAAAACCAGTGTTCAGGAATCAGTCTTCAAAGTCATAATGGAAAATGACTTTGATTGCTTCTTTATTTGCCATCAATTCAAATCCTTTTTCCCACTCTGACAGTCCCAGCCTGTGCGTGATCATCGGCTGTACCTTAATCTGTCCGGATTCCAGCAGACGGATTGCATTTCTCCAGGAAGTAGAATCATATGCCATATGTCCGATGATGCTCTTGTTCCAGGATGTAATATCGTTGATGGAGAATTCCAGCGGTTTGAAACCCATGCCTACGCGGACGACTTCCCCGTTGGGACGGAGCATCTCGATTGCCTGCTTCAGTGCGATATTTGCGCCGGAGCATTCCACCACCAGCCCAAGATTGTCTCTTCCGCAGATTTCCGTACATCTCTTTACTACGTCTTCCCTGGAGCCGTTGACTACATGAGTCGCGCCCAGTTCTTTTGCAACGCCGAAGCGGATCTTCGTATCTTCTTCCAGACCGACCATCACGATATTTACCGCGCCCATGATCCTTGCAACCTGTACGGCAAAGAGACCTAACGGGCCGGTTCCGAATACGACAACATCCTGCCCCGGAAGCAGATGCGCCTGCTGCGCAATAGCTTTATAGGAGTTGCAGATCGGGTCAAGCACTGCAGCTTCTTCGTATTTTACATTCTCCGGAATTTCCCAGATCGCATGTTTGTGGATCCGCAGGATTTCTCCCGGAACCTTGCAGTATTTGGAAAATCCGCCGCCCCATGTGTTGTTGTCCAGTCCAAGGTTCACCTTATTCTCACAGCAGAGGAAATCTCCCTGTTCGCAGGCCGGGCACACACCGCATACATGGGCGCTGTTGTCAGATACCACTCTCTGGCCAACTTTCCAATCCGTTACCAGTTCGCCTACCTTCACGATCTCTCCGGCAAACTCATGGCCGCGGATGGAATTAAATTCGTCAGAGCCATTATCAACCTTGTAATGCTTCATATCTGCCCCGCAGATTGCCGCTGCCTTGATCTCAATAATAATATCTTCCGGTCCGCACTCTGGTTCTGGTACGTCGATCATACGATATCCGCCAAATGCTTTTCCATATCTTGCTAATGCTTTCATGTTCTTCTCCTTTTTCATGAATCTCAAATCCATTTTGCTTCTTGCATCTTTTGCTTCCGGCCGGAAACGTTGTTCCTTGATGTAGTTACAGTTTACTTCAAATCTTCTTTTTTGTCAATTATTTTTCTGTGTTTCAAAGATTTTCGGCATTTTTTACAGTTTTCAAAATTTTTAATTACGCATTTTCTTTGTTTTTTGTTCTGTATTTTGTGTATATTTCACATATTTTCTGTGTTTCAAAAATTTCAGACTATTCAGACATATACTGAAAGCAGAAAAGTGCTGCCGCATTAAGAAAACCAGATATATGATCTCATTCCTTTTATTTCAAAATAAAGGCTATGATATCTTGTATATCTGGTTCTTAATGCAGGCAGCACTCTCTGTTTCAGGAAAAAAACGTCTGCGGCGGGATATGCCAGAGCTCCTCATCCCGTATCGCTCACACTGTGATCCCGCTCTATCATCAATATGTAAAAAAACTCTTCTTCCCTGTATCCAAAGCATCGAAGCCTTGAATGCTTGCCACAGCGGAACTTGTCAATCTTTTTGTCCGCAAATTCTGTATGCAGAAAATAATTCTGCCTCTTCGAAGGCGGCTGGTAACTTTTATAGCAAAAGAACTGATCCTGCTGAATTTCCGGCCATGAATTCGATTCAAACCGCTGGAATGCAATAAGGAGTTCCTCAACTTCTGTTTTCTGCAATTCCATTATGCTTTTCATTCCGACGTCCAGAAAGTCTGCCCGAAGCTTGCCTTCCTTATACCGCATTTTCAGATAGTCGTATACGTTCATTGCTTTACACTGCCAGAGCAATTCAAGCAGATATTGCGTTGTAACCGCAGATTTTACCGATACCTCCCTGTCTTTATACGTAACTGCCAGCGTCCGGTCATGATAATCCGGATGTGAAAAAGAAAGAACGTCTGTGCTGCGCCTCGCCGCCTCCTCTAAGGAACTTTCGCACTCTGATAATCCCCCATCCCAGAAAGGCGGTTCCGCAATCAAACAAGAAAGTTCTCTTTTCCATTTTTTGACCTGATCCCGGTATATCGGATTTACTTTTCCCCTACGGTTCTGCAAATCCAGAAGCGTCATATCTTTCGTAATCCTTCTGTCATACAATGAACTGTGTTTCAACAACGAGACCTTCCATTTTCTAAGCGCTCCAAGATTCCTGCTCATAGCAGGCAGAGTCTTGTAAAAGTCATCCTGATCCTGAAACTGTCCATCCAGCGATTTCTCATTTAGTAATAACTCCATCCTGCCTCCTTACATTCCCAACAGTTCATCCAGATCATCATCAAACTGGTCAAACAGGCCATATGGATGGTTTTCTTCCGCCCCCTGCTCATTGAGCCTGATATCATATACTCTGGTCTGCATTGTTTCATCGAGTTCAAGGAAATAAACCGCCGCTTTATCTTTCGTAATTCTTTTCTTCTTGATACATTTTCTCAATCCATTGTAAATATGGTCGCTGTGAGTCTCTAAAATCACCTGCAGCCCCAAATTTGATACATATGTTAAAAACTCCACAAGGCGGGACTGCGCTCTTGGATGCAGATGAATCTCGGGATTTTCAATAATCAGCGTATCATCCGCCCTGCAACTCAATGCCGCTATCACTAATGTTGCGATATACGTAACTCCTGTCCCTACATTTTTTGCCCTGTAATATCTGTTGCTGTTTGCATGGGCATAGGTGACAACCACCTGATCGATGTCCTCCACAATGTTCGTCTGAATATGAAATCCGGTCAGATATTCCAGCCAGTAATTCACCTGATTGTTCAGGCTCATTCCCACTGTTTCCGGTTCACAGGCAAACGCTTCCTCAGGAATCTTCTCCTGTCCGAACATTCCCAGAAAAGAATACGTATATTCCCCGTGATTCCCAATTTCCTGTGGTTTTTCCGTATTCAGATCATACGCTTTTTCCACGCCGATACGATCTGTCGGTAAATATACGGTCTGATGTGTTTTTACATAATCAGGCATATCATCTGGCAAGTCTGTTTCCAAATCCACCAGGCTGACAGCCTCCCCAATCGTGACCGTTACCCTTGATTTACCCGTTAAGGTTCCCTCCTTCATATCAATCTCAAACAAAATTTTTCGATTTCCTTTTATACTATTCTTTATATCCGGAAAGCGTCCCAAATCCACATATTCACAGCCCCGTTCACTATGGTTCTCCCGTTCCTGCCTTTGGAGCACATATAAAAGAGCCTGGATGATCGATGACTTTCCTGCGGAATTGATTCCCGACAACAGCGTAAATTCTTTCAATTCTAATTCTATCCGGTCAATACTTTTATACCCGTCTGCAAGGATCCTGCTTACCATCTGTCAACTCCTTATACTTATCAATGACTACCTGAAATCTTTCGTCTACATGGATTTTACTGTCTACATTATATGTCAGGGCATTCAAAAACACGCTATCCTCCAGCATCTCACCCACTGCCGTTTCTATTTCTTTCGGATCTGTGCCATCCTGCCCTTCAGTAAACAAGGCCATAAAATAGAACAGGCTTTCAAACAGGGTCATACTGACCGGACGACGGCGCCCGCTGTCCGTGGGAATCCGAAACGCATCTTCCCCCAGAATAAAATAGGTGTCATCCATCACCCGGCAAAATAACTCCTCCAATTCCTGCAGCGCCGATTCGTTCATTCGATTGAGCTGTTCCATCGTCTCACCCAAAAGTTCTTCGATATCGCTTCGATATCTTACTTTTTCTCCGCTGCGTTTTACCAGCTGTTCTTTTTTCCAGAAATAAAAGCCAATCGCACGCAGAATAATATATTTGTCTTTCATATGGACGGAACGGATCGAATTTCCCGTGGCTCGTTTGAACTCTTTTCTCTGCGCCAGCCTGTTTAATAATTTTGTAGAGCGTCCCTGATATAAAGCGTTCCTCATTTCCTGATTATTTAAAGGAGTGCCGCCCCTGTTTACCCTGTCAAATATATCAAACCGTACTCTGTCCGGCGTAGGATATTTGATGACCTGCATGATCAACTGAAAATCTTCGATAGATGCCGCAAACTTACGCATATCTTCCCCGCGCTCCAGATCATGGAATTTGCAACCATTTAACTCTGGCAGAATATTTAACCCTTTGAGCGCAAACTTGTTATCCATGTAATCAAAAAAAGTTGTGAGCCTCTGCCTTCCGTCCACGATCACCAGATTTCCTTCCATCGTTTCTGCAAGATAAATCAAAGGAAGAGGAATCCCCATAATAACAGATTCAATCAGTTCTGATTTTTGTTTTGATTTCCACACATAATTCCTCTGAAAATCTGGATCCAGACAAATAGCTCCCCTGTCATACCGGCGCTTCAATTCAAAAACGGAAAACTGCATCCTGTCAATTTTCAGGCTGGCGATTGGATATACACATTGATCCACTGGCGCACTATTTGCATCAAACCTGATTGTACCGGCGTCGTCAACGCCGTCTTCTTCTTCAATTTCTGAAATCCAGTCTATCATAATCCGGCTCCTGTCCATTCTGAATATATCGTAATCGTTTACCAAACCATACTAACATTTTCCACTGTGCATTTCAATCTCTTTTATCCCTTTCGACCGGCTGATAAGCCCAAATACAATGATCGAGAAAAATCCCATTAACATGTAGATTTCCTGCATTGATAAAACAAGGGATACCGCCGCAGGCATCAATGCTGTAAACGGATCCTTCCAGTGCATTCCTGCCCCCAAAGATCGTTTTGATACTATCTCTGTAATATTTATCGGCATATCATTTGCCGCTGTTAAGCTTCCTGTACGATCTTTACTTCCCAGGCTCTCCTTCCGCAAACTGCTCTGAGAGCCATATTTCCTGCCGTTTCCTGTCTTCGCCGTATAGGTCACATATTTTCTTCCCTTAATCTTCTGTACATAGAGAATCGCGCGGAAACAGACTTTTTGTTTCTTGTTTTCCGATCCGGCATCAAAAAACATCCTATCGGCATCGTTCTTCCATGCCTGTAGGATGTTTCTGTCAATCCGATTCAGTTCCCTGCCAATATGCCTGCATTATTCCGTCAAATCAATCACAGAAACCGGGCAGCTGTCCCTTGCCTCTTCTGCAGCATCCTTTGTCTCCTCCGTAACATCTGCATAAGCCTCTGCCAGCTCTTCATCATTAAACCGGAATACTTCCGGGCAGGTGGATACACACGCTCCACAGGAAATACAGCCTTCATTCACTTTCGCTTTCATCATTCTTCCTCCTCGCTTTTTATACCCGAAGGAACATGCATTGCGGGATGCCCTTTGGGTATACTTTGTTGGACAGCTTTGCTGTCCACCCGTCCCGAAGGGACATGCATTACGGGATGCCCTTTGGGTATAGCAATCTGTATATTTCCAGAAGTTCATTTCTAGTATAACCAAAGAGGAATTGATTATTCACTTTTGGCAGTCAAAGACCGCCCCTTATTACAGAAATCTTTTTATCTGCCGGTACACATAGGACGCCGGAAGTCCGACCACATTATAATAGTCGCCCTCAATGCGGTCTATATAAGCCGCAAATCTCCCCTGCACTCCATAAGCCCCTGCCTTGTCCATAGATTCCCCGGCGGAAAGATACCTGCGGATTTCCGTTTCTTCCATCTCATGAACATAGACTTTGGTCTCTTCCGCATGGATTGATTCCTGCCTGTTTCCTTTCCCGTCAAAATACAGCAATGCCACTCCTGTATACACCTGATGCATTCTTCCCTGCAGGCTTTTGAGCATATGGAACGCCGCTTCCTCATCCGAAGGTTTTCCAAGGATTTCCCCGTCCCGGACAACAATGGTATCTGCGCCAAGAATCAACACATCATGCAGATATTTCCACTTCTCCTCCTCCCCATGAGATATCAGGCGGTCTTTCAGAAGGCCGTCCTCTTCCGGCTTTCGCAGGCCGGCTTCTCTTTGCACCAGTTCTTCCGCTACATTTTTTGCCTTCATCAAGGCCAGCTCTTTAACAATCTCTTCCGGCTCGGCGCTTTCATAGCGTTCTTCTTTCGAGCTCACCACAATTTCAAACTCTATTCCAATCTGCTCCAGCAGCTCCTTTCTTCGTGGAGATGCGGAGCCAAGAACCACACGTTTTCTCATAATCTGTGATTTCCTTTCCGGCAAAACCTATTTTGATACCCATGAGCAAAATCAGTCTGCAAAAAAATCCCCATTGTTTCAGGAAGAGCGGCAGCGAACCGGGCAAATGAGGCCGTCTCTGAGCATACCGTCCTGCCATCCATGACGCACAAAACCCGCCCCTAAATGCCAAGAATCAAACACCATACCGGCAGCGTGACCAACGACAAAATAGTGGTCACAAAGATCATTCCTGTGGCATAGCTTTCATCACCGCCATATTTCGCGGACAGCAAAGCCGTTGTCACGGGCGCGGGCATCCCCGCAATGATCACAGTAATTCCCCGAAGCAGCGGCGGAACCGGCAGAAAATAAGTAATTCCGAAAATAACAGCCGGAATCACTCCTAATCGTACTGCCGTATAAAATACCATGGTCCGGTCAATCAGCCCTTTCGGGTTCATCTCCGCCAACATCATTCCAATCAGCATCATGCTCAAAGGCGTGTTGCAGCTGCTGATTCCGGTAATCGTATTTTCCAGAAATACAGGGAAGCCAACCCCCGCCACCATTGCCGCAAGTCCCAGATAAATCGCGGCCACGCAGGGATGCGTCAGTACTTTTTTCACAAGATTTTCCTCACTCCCCTTCATAAAGCAGGACGTGCCGACGCTCCACATGACAATACGCACCGGAAGCATAAATACCGATGCGTAAAATAATCCATCCATCCCATAGATTCCCTCAATGACCGGATTTCCCAGAAACCCTCCGTTGGATACGATCGTACCGTACCGGAGAGGCTTCTGCCTCTGCGGTTCTGTCCTGCGGTAGCAGAGCCAGCTTATCATAATGGAAATCAAATTATAACCGGCTGACAAGAGGAGTACTTCCACAAAGGCTCTCAGCATGCCAAAGTCCCAGTCCATCCGAAAGGAATGGAAAATATTGAAGGGCAGGGTAATGTAGAGGCAAAAATTAACCAGTTCTTTCCGTGCAATACTGCCGATAATCCCCTTTCTTCTTACAAAAAAACCGATTGCAACAAGGAGGAACATCATCAACTGCATATTCACCATATTCTGAAATGCCATAATCAGAACCTCCGTCCAACGCCTGTATGCATTTATCAAAACAGACTGCCCCGTCTGTTTCGCTCATTTTCCTGAAATTCCCGATTTACGATTCAACAGTTCTTCCAGAACAACCTGCCTGGTGGACGCATCAATATGCCCTCCCCCAGTAAACCATATGTTTTGCAGGTTTTCCGCAGCAAATACACACATCCGACAGATGCTCTTCCTCATCCGGGATGCATCTCGAAGACGCGCCGCCTGTCTGTGCCTTGATCTCATCCTCACAGGCTTCCTCGCCGCACCACATTGCTTTGATAAATCCACGGTTCTCGCTGAACTTTTTGTTCATTTCCTCCATCGTAACCGCAGAATCTATATGTGCATCCAGAAATGCCTTTGCCCTGTCAAACATATCCTTCTGCATGGTTTCCAGAATCTCTCCCAGCTTTGTGGTGATCTCGTCAATCGGAACGGAGATTTTTTCTCTTGTATCACGACGCACCACAACCACCTGGCCGTTCTCGATATCTTTGGGTCCGATCTCGATACGGGTGGGGATTCCCTGAATCTCCTGCTCGCTGAATTTCCAGCCCGGAGCTTTGTCAGAATCATCAATCTTCGCCGCGTATCCTGCTGCCCTGAGCGCATCAAGCAGCTCTCTTGCCTTATCCAATACCCCTTCCTTGTGCTGTGCAATCGGGATGACTTTCGTCTGAACCGGCGCAATCCTCGGAGGCAGCACAAGGCCGCTGTCATCGCCATGAACCATGATAATGGCGCCGATAATCCTGGTAGATAATCCCCAGGAAGTCTCATATACACTGTGCAGTTCGTTATTTTTATCTGAATACTTAATCTCAAATGCATCGGGAAATGCATTTCCGAAGAAATGGCTCGTCGCCGACTGCAGCGCCTGCCCGTCATGCATCAGCGCTTCCACTGTATAGGTATCCTGCGCGCCTGCAAACTTCTCACTCTCCGTCTTACGTCCGCACACCAGTGGAATCGCAAGATCGTCCTGAATAAAGTCCCGGTACACGTCGCGCATGGTCAGTGTCCTCTCCTCGGCCTCCTCAAATGTCGCATGGATGGTATGCCCTTCCTGCCACAAAAATTCACGGGAACGCAAAAACGGCCTCGTCGTCTTCTCCCACCGAAGCACAGAACACCACTGGTTCCATACCTTTGGCAGATCCCGATAGGACTGTACGGTCTTGCTCCATACGTCGCAAAACAAGGTCTCCGAGGTGGGCCGGATACAGAACTTCTCCTGAAGGGGTTCAAGTCCCCCTTGTGTCACCCACGCAACCTCCGGAGCAAACCCCTCTATATGATCCGCTTCCTTCTGAAGCAATGCTTCCGGGATCAGCACCGGAAGATACACATTCTCGACCCCCGTATCTTTAAAACGCCTGTCCAGATCCGCCTGTATTTTTTCCCAGATCGCATATCCGTTAGGAAGGTAATTTAAACATCCCTTGACGCCTGAATAGTCACACAGCTTTGCCTCACGCACAACGTCTGTGTACCATTGCGCGAAATCCACCTCCCTGGAAGTAATGGATTGTACCAGTTTCTTTTCCTTTGCCATAATCTTTCTTTTCCTTTCCTCATCATAAAAACCAGAGCTTATCTCTGTATCTGGAGAAGCTTCTGCTTCAATTCACCTTCCAGCCGCTGCATCTCCGTCTCAGCTTCACGCCGTTTCTGCCTGCCCTCCTGCTGGATGCGCATCACTTCATCCAATGTGGAAATCAATGATTCATTGGTCATCCTCAGCGTTTCTATATCTACAATGCCGCGCTCAGACTCTTTTGCCGTCTCGATCGTAGCCATCTTAAGCTTCGCGGCATTTTTCTTCAATAATTCATTGGTCATGTCTGTCACTTCACGCTGCGCCGCCGCTGCCTGTGCGGAATGCTCCACCCCCAAAGACAACACCATCTGGCTCTTCCACAACGGAATCGTATTGACAATCGTAGACTGTATTTTTTCCACCATCAACGTATCATTGCTCTGAATCATACGGATCTGGGGAGCGGTCTGCAGGGAAACCTGACGGGTAAGTTCCAGATCGTGCAGCTTCTTTTCAAACCGGTTGCACATAGCGTCCAAATCTCTTGCCGCCTGTGCATCTTCCGCAAGTCCGCTTGACTGCGCCCGCGAAAGCAATGCAGGAAGCTGGGTGGTCTGGACTTCATGGAGCTTTGTCTTCCCCGCCATGATATACATAGTCAGTTCCTTAAAATACGTCAGATTCAGTTCATACATTTTATCCAGAAGCGCAACATCCTTCATTAGCTGCACCTGATGGGATTCCAGCACCTTGCAGATATGGCTGACATTCGTCTCTGCCTTGGCGTATTTTGCCTTCATCGCAGTAATCTTATTGGCAGGCTTTTTCATAAATCCAAAAAACCCTTTTTCTTCTTCCGGCTCATCAAAGCCTTTCAATTCTTTAACAACCCCTGCCAGCAGATCCCCTACTTCACCCAGGTCCTTGGATCTCACATTGGACAGGGCGTTCTCTGTAAAATCTGCCATCTTCTTCTGGCTCCCGGCTCCATACTGCAAAATCATCTGCGAATTTGACAAATCGATCTTCTCCGCAAACTGTGCGGCCGCCTTCCTTTCCTCCGGCGATAAGACATTCTCGTCAAAAATCGGTTTTTCCGGCTCTGCTTCCATCACAGGCAGCGGCGTATTCGTCTCCTCTTCAAATGGATCAAGCGTCAAAGTCGGCGCTGCATCAAACGCTCCAAATTCACTACTCATAGCAACCTCCCAGTTTTTTATTATATGTCACCAACTCTGTAAGAGTTGATGACCTACGCGTGCATCAGCACGCTTC